>NZ_JADBTB010000240.1:0-33860 GCF_020246405.1 Microcystis sp. M083S1 | reverse complement strand
GCTCTCTTGGATTTGGTGGGTAAAGTGTATTCTAAGATACATTCCTCCTAGCGAGGGGGTGGAACGAACCACAAAGACACAAAGGACACAAAGATTGATCGATCCGATGTAAGTTAAACTTATCACACAGAACCTAGAAGATCCGTTTTAGGAGAGGTAAATATGATGAATAGTCTGCAAACTTCAGTCGAACGGGAAAATTTAGGACAACTTTTGTTAGAAAATCTGCAAAATATTACAGATAAACTCGATCAAATTGTCACCGATTCTGATCGGATAATACTGGATAATTTACTACAAGAAACTAAGATTTTAGTTGAGCAAGTTAAAGATAACTCTAAAACTTATCAAGCAAGAGCCGATATATTTTATCAAATTGATAAATTATGGTTTCAGGTATGGAAACAGTATAGAGATGAGGATTCAGCACTGGAGTTAATCCAATATATAGACCAATTTACTAATCAAATTACTGCCTATAATCAATTATTTATCAGCCTTGCTCAGATCAATGAGGGAAAGACTGGTGAAGAAAAAGCCGATTTAATCAGAGTGGTGGAAGGTTCACACATTCTCTCGGAAACCATAGATGTGTTTATTGATATGTTTGCCGATTCAGAACTAGAGCAAATTTACCAGGGAGCTAAAAATGCTCTATCGGTTTCTAATCGTACTATAACCGAATATTTCCAAGATACTGACAAATCTTTAGTCACCCAACTGAGAGCCTATTACAGTTTAATAATTTTCAGAATTCAAGAGCGATTTAATCCTAAGAATGTATCCTCAGAAACTACCTCTCATTCCCTAACAGACGATTTAATCAGAGTGGTGGAAGGTTCACACATTCTCTCGGAAACCATAGATGTTTTTATTGATATGTTTGCCGATTCAGAATTAGAGCAAATTTACCAGGGAGCTAAAAATGCTCTATCGGTTTCTAATCGTACTATAACCGAATATTTCCAAGATACTGACAAATCTTTAGTCACCCAATTGAGAGCTTATAGTAGTTTAATAATTTTCAGAATTCAAGAGCGATTTAATCCTAGTAATGTATCCTCAGAAACTACCTCTCATTCCCTAACAGATGACTTAAGCGATCTTGATCCTTGGACAAGAGACTTAGTGGGGGTTGTCGATTTAGGACCAGAAGACCCAAAAGAATCGTATATTGATTATTTAGTGGAGAAGTATCGGTGAAACGAGTCCTATTCGATAGTGATGTATTGCTAGATGTTTTGGTTAAGCGTGAACCACATTTTCCCGCATCTGTACAAGCATTAAATACAGTTAAGACAGGTAAAACTCAAGGATATATTTCCGGTCATGCTGTCACTAATATTTATTATATTTTGTCTAGAGAAAATGGAAGGGAAAGCTCAAGAAAGTTGGTGATAAGTCTTCTAGAGAATTTGCAAGTTGCTAGGGTGACAGATGCAATAATTAGGCAAGCATTGGCAAGTCAGATGAAAGATTTTGAAGATGCCGTTACCAGTGCCGTTGCTGAATCGGAAAAGCTAGAAATAATCATAACGCGAAACCTAAGAGATTTTGCTGTTTCCCCTGTTCCCGCAATGCTACCAGCCGATTTTTTATCGATTCTTTAACTAATGCTTCGGTAAACGTAAACCATCCGATCGCATGGGGATTAAAATCTGAGTTAAACTGCGTAATTGTTCGGCCGTTCCCATACAAATTAACAGATCCCCGGCCATTAATTCCGTATCGCCAGTGGGTCCCCCGATTAGCGTACCATCGGCGCGACGTATAGCCAAAACTAAGGCCCCCGATCGAGATCTTAAATGTGCTTGACTAAGACTTAAACCGACACAGGGACAAGTCCGCGGATCGATTAAAAATTCTTCCATATAAAATGATCGATCAGTTCCGGTTAAAATCCCATCGACAAAATCCATCACCTGGGGTCGTAGGGCCGCGGCCGCTAATCTTCTACCGCCGGTAATATAGGGAGATACTACCGCATCGGCCCCGGCCCGTTGTAATTTTTGTACTGCTTCCTCGGTACTGGCCCTAGCAATGGCGCGGATTTTCGGATTAAGAGTTTTAGCAGACAAAACTGTATATAAATTCTCCGCATCGGAAGTTAAAGCGGCCACAATACAAATAGCGCGTTCAATTCCTGCCATTTGTAAAGATTTATCTAAGGTGGCATCTCCTTGAACAACAATATAATTTAATTCTTTGGCCCGATTTACCTGTAGGGGGTCTGTATCAATGACTACAAAAGGAATATTTTCGGCGTAAAATTCGATCGCCACCTGTCTCCCCGTGCGACCCAAACCACAGATGATATAGTGTTCTGATAGTCGATCGATCAAGCGTTTCTCCTGTCTCTGTTTGAGTCCCTCTTGAAAATAGCCTTGAATTAAAGCTTCGGTCAAGCGATTAACAATATAACCGATGCTGACTACTCCCATGATAATCAAAACCATTGTAAACAATCGTCCCCGTTCACCTAGGGGATTAATTTCGCCAAAACCGACGGTAGCGAGGGTACTAATCGTCATATAGGCCGAATCTAGCCAACTCCAACCCTCGATCAGATGATACCAAAGCGTACCCAGCAAAAATACCACAATCAGGGCAAAAATTCCCCCGATTAATTCCTGACGCAGACGACGATATTTATCTTCACTGATAGACAAGCAAAATTCACCCCTAACACTGTCTAGTAACTTACAATGAAATCAGTTTTTAATCTAAATAACCCGTCCTTCTCAGACGGATTTGATTATAATTTCCCCTATGTCTAATCGCGCAGGAGTTCCCCAGTGAGTCCAGAAACCCTTTTAGAACCAACCCTAGTTGATCCCACTCCCAATTTAAACCCGAATCAACCCTTCGATCCAGATAGTTTTAACAGCTATGTGATGAATACTTATGGTCGTTTTCCCATTGCGATCGCCAAAGGGTTAGGCTGTCTTCTCTGGGATACTTCCGGTAAACAATACCTTGATTTTGTCGCGGGAATTGCCACCTGTACCCTCGGTCACGCACACCCCGCTTTAATTGAAGTGGTTAGCCAGCAAATCCAAAAACTCCATCATGTCTCGAATTTATACTATATTCCCGAACAAGGGGAACTAGCTAAATGGATTGTCGATCATTCCTGCGCTGATAAGGTCTTTTTCTGTAATTCTGGTGCGGAAGCGAACGAAGCGGCAATTAAATTAGTGCGGAAATATGCCCATACGGTTCTAGATTTCCTCGAACAGCCAGTTATTTTAACTGCTCATGCTAGTTTTCACGGTCGCACTTTAGCTACCATCACCGCAACCGGTCAACCGAAGTACCAAAAAGACTTTGAACCCCTGATGCCGGGGTTTGCCTATATTCCCTATAATGATATCGAAGCGGTGGAAAATGCGATCGCTGATCTCGATGAGGGTAATCGTCGTGTGGCCGCGATTATGTTGGAACCGCTGCAGGGTGAAGGGGGAGTTCGTCCGGGAGCTATCGAATATTTCCAACGTTTACGGCAAATTTGCGACGAAAATAACATTTTGCTTGTCTTTGATGAGGTACAGGTGGGAGTCGGAAGAACTGGTAAACTCTGGGGTTATGAGAATTTGGGGGTAGAACCGGATATTTTCACTTCTGCTAAGGGTTTAGCGGGGGGTATTCCCATCGGTGCGATGATGTGCAGAAAATTCTGTGATGTGTTTGAACCGGGTAGTCATGCGAGTACCTTTGGAGGTAATCCGTTCGCTTGTGCCTCAGCTTTAACAGTATTACAAACCATTGAACGGGATCATCTTCTCGAAAATGTCCAGCAGCGAGGGGAACAATTACGGGCCCGTTTACGCGTGATTGCTTCTCAATATCCCCATCTATTTGTTGATGTGCGCGGTTGGGGTTTAATTAATGGTCTGGAAATTAATTCAGAAAGTGAGTTAGTTTCATCTACTATTGTTAATGCAGCCTTGGCAGAGGGTTTATTAATTGCCCCCGCAGGTCCGAAAGTTCTCCGTTTTGTACCGCCTTTAATCGTCTCGGAAACAGAAGTAGATGAGGCTATGGATAAGCTAGAAGCAGCCATCGCTAAAGTGGTTTAATTTCAGTTATCAGTTATCAGTTATCAGTTATCAGATGTAAGTTTTAAGTTGACAGTTTCCAGTGGGTGGGTGGAATTAAATATATAGCGTTTCCCAATCTCATGAGGTACACCAAAATCTTAACTCCTGATTCCTCAAAACCTAAGACTCTGTACCTCACAACTATGAAAATTGCTATAAGATGAACGTAGAATTGTAAAATCCTTAAGCCAGAGGAGGTAGAAAGAGCCGTAAACTTGATTAACAATCGTCCTCGAAAATGTCTTGACTATCGTATCCCGAATGAGGTATTCTATGAAGGTAGATTAGACAGTGATGCAATTCAGACTTGAATTGGCCTACTAAAGATAGGGGACTTGCGGAGGAAGGAATAATATCCCAGCCAGACAATCGCTCTGTAGAAGAATCAGACAATCCCTAAATGTACATGATCAAAGCTCAGGTCGCTAGAGCAAGAAATTAAGGAGTTAGAATGTTTTCAAAGAGAGGAATATATACGTTAGCTAATGATAACTTATACGATCAGCTAATTGCCCTTATTAATAGCATCAGGACTAATTATGACAAAAATATTCCAATCTGCATAATTCCTTATGACGATAGGGTTGACAAAATTAAATCTCTCAAGATAGATAATGTTTTTCTTTTTGACAATCAATCATCAATTGAAAAATGGTCTAATTTTGCATCAGAAGTATGGAGCGATCAGAGGTTTCTATCTCGAAAGAAATCTGCTTGGTATCATGGTTCAAACACCATAAGAAAACTATGTTCATTTGATGGTCAATTTGAATACTTTGTCTATATTGATAGTGATGAGCTAGTAATGTCTTCATTAGAGGATTGCTTCAATAAACTAATAGAGTATGATTGTATTTTTGACGACTGGGAACATAGGAAAGAAGACTGTTTTCTAGACACCAAAATGATTATAAGAAAATATCCATCTCGTGCTATTCAAGACATAAAATCTTGTTGTCATTGCTCTGATTTTTTCGCAGCTAAATCAAGCTTGTTAAATTCCGACACTTTAGCGCAAATTAAACTTGCACTACTGCATGACGAGGAAGTGAACTTTATCAATGAGCGAGGTTGGTGGGATGAGGTCTACCTTTTTAGCTATATTACGTTTAAACTTAACTGGAAATTTTTCAACTATACGTTGAGTGAAAAATCTGAAGAGAGAACTGGAAATATTGCCAGTGTAGATCCTTTTGTGGAGAAGGATTATGTGCTTTACAACAAGCAAGGATTAAAGCCAATTCACAGAATTCATTATATGGGTTATGGCTCAGATAGATTCAAGAGGTTATGTGGCGGAGAAGATATTGATATACCGCATCGAGACGTTTTTATGTATTACAGATTTTTGGAAGAACCTGAAGCAAAACCGAAGCGCCTCAAGAAAGCAAATTTTTTAATAAAAGCTATGCATTCACTTGAGAAAAACTTAAAAAAGTTAAAAAAGAAGGTAGCCAATTTGTTTTGATGGACATGATCAACTACTTTACTGTGTCTGCATCTTGTCCAACGCATCTTAAAGAACACATAACAGTTTTACTAATACACCATTCTAGCTCAATACCAAGACTTCCCCCATACAGTCCTTACTGCCTGGAGCTTCTCAGAAAAAATTGACAAGCGATTACTGGGTACATTTTCCCCTTGAAAATGGCTGTACTGTTTACTGTATCTAGAGTAGAGCGATTCCACGGTTAAGTTCAGATATATTAAACTTGAACCCGATAGTCGAGGGATAATTTACTCGCAGGTTTTCCCCGATCTTTGGTTAGATGTTAATTCTTTATTAGGGGGTAACTTGGGACAGGTTTTGACAGTTTTACAGCAAGGTTTAGCCAGTCAAGAACATCAAGACTTTCTGAAGATATTATCTCAAAAAAAATAATAATTGATATTTAAATTTATGAATTGGCATCCTGACGCTTATCAAGCTTTAATTGCCGAGAATTATCGCCAAGTTGCGGCAATCTACGAGGAACTAATCGATAACAATCCCGAAAATATTTCTGACTATTGGTACTTAGGAGTTGCCTATCTTCTGCAAAATTTAGAAGCAGAGGCACAGGTGATGTGGCAAAATGTTTTCAGGGGAGGTAATCCGGAAGAAGTTAAGCAATGGCAAGCAGAATTAGAAGCAGTTTTAGACGCAGAAGCGCGACGACAACAAAGAAAAGGTGATCTGGCAGCTGTAGAATATTTTCGCTATCATCTACAGGAAATTGTTCCCAAGTCAATTAATAATTTATTAGCTTTATTCGACTTAGCTTTAGATTTAGAAATATTCGCTCCAGGAGAACTACTTAATTATCCTATTCAAGAGAATCTCAGATATAATCCTGATCGAGAATTGCTTTTAAATGTAGTTCTCAAAAGTCTTTTATATCCCCATGAATTAACTTTAGATTTAGCTCAAGCAAGTTTACCTTACCTAGGGGAATTAGCCGATAGTTTTATCCCGCAAGCTTTTCAGATATCAGCACGAGTCACCAACGAGCAACAAAGTCCCGCTTTTGGAGTAGAAATTATTAAACTTTGTCTGCAATTAAGACCAAATGATCTGAGTCTTTTGGAACAATTGGTTAACCTCTATATTTTAGCAGAAGACTTTGATAATTCTTTGATAACTGCCTATCAGTTGCGAGAAATTTGTCTAACCCCAACCCTAAAGTTATACAGTAATTATCTAATTTTGTTAATACTTTTGCGCTGGGGAGTTTGGCAAGAAATTGATCATATTTATCAAGAATATCATGATTTATTACAGGAATTAACCCGTCGGAAAAATATTACTCTAGAACCGATTATTAAAACTAGCTTTCTCAATGTTTCTAGTCCCCTACCCTACCTAGGTGATCGAGCCTTAGCCAATCGAAAATTAACTAATTGCGTCGCCGAAATTTTTCTTGATAATAATAGTTTTAAAACTCCTTTAATTACAAACGAAAAAGCTTCAGAAAAACTAACGATTGGTTATCTTGCTAGTACCTTAAAACATCATTCTGTCCCTTGGTTAAGTCGTTGGTTAATTCACCATCATGATCGAGAAAAATTGCAAATAGCCATCTATACTATTAACCAAGAAGAAGATGAAATTACCCGTCAATGGTTCCGGGATAGCCGAGATATTATCCGTCATTTTCCCTACGCTCAAAATCCCCTAGAAGTTGCCCAACAAATTCAACAGGATCAGATAGATATTATAGTAGATTTAGATAGTTTAACCCATAATTTCACCAATCAGATTATGGACCTGAAACCCGCAGCAAAACAAGTGACTTGGTTAGGTTGGGATGCTTCTGGATTAGCAACTATAGATTACTATATCGCCGATCCCTACGTTTTACCCCAGCAAGCGGAGGAATATTATCGAGAAAAAATCTATCGTTTACCAGAGACATATTTAGCAGTGGATGGTTTTGAAATCGGCACTCCCAATCTCCGTCGAGAAGATTTAGAAATTCCTCCCGATGCTACCATCTATTTTTCCGTACAAAATGGCATGAAACGCCATCCTGATACTATTAAACTTCAGATGAAAATTCTCGCACAAGTGCCTAATAGTTATTTTCTGATTAAGGGAGTCGGTAAGACTGAAAAAATTCAAGAATTATTTACTGAAATAGCGATTCGCGAGGGAGTTAATCCCCAAAGATTGCGGTTTTTACCGAGAGATATAGATGAATATACCCATCGCGCTAATTTACAGATTGCCGATGTGGTATTAGATACCTACCCCTACAATGGTGCTACCACCACCTTAGAAGTTTTATGGCAAGGAATCCCTTTAGTTACACTGGTAGGAGAACAATTTTACGCCCGCAATAGTTATACTTTTATGATTAATGCTGGTATTGAAGCCGGAATTGGCTGGAATGAGGTAGAATATATCCACTGGGGAGTAAAATTAGGACTCGATCGTTCCTTTCGTCAAGACATCAGTCATCAACTGTTAGGAAATCGTGACACAGCTCCCCTCTGGCAAGGGAAAAAATTCGCCCAAAATATGGAAAATGCTTATTTAAAAATCTGGGAGGGAAATTGATAATGAGAAAGTTATTCGCAATCAATAAAGTATCGAATCGGGGCAGGAAAAATTCAGCGTCGGGGAGTTTAAAAAGATTAGAGGATTTAATAGAACTCTTGCCAATTAATTAGGGTTTGCTGAAAAAGTTTGTTGCTGGGGTTAGGAGTCGGTCGTCGGGAGTCGAATGAAAGTGCAAGGATTTTGAGTCCCTCGGATCGATTTCTCAAGGTTTATTTCTTGCACTTTTTTGACTAAAAAAGTCCCAAAACTGGTTTCTAGTAATGCTTCCATTAATATTCAGCATACCCTAATTACTCACTTGCACAAATGAGATGCTCCCTCTGAACAAGCTTGATGAATTAGGAACTTATCATTCCTAAGTCGGTGCAGAAGCAGTTAAAAATCTCTCCCAATGATGTGCAAAATCGTCTAAAAGAAAAAATACTTGTATATTGATCCCTAAAAGGTGAAAAAATGGTAAATAACCAAATTGATTTACGGTGGTGGCTACTGAGTAACTTGGCAAATGTTGAATCTTTGTCAATTATTTACAGAATATCGGTAATAGTCACTTTTATTATCTTCATTTTTTGCGCTTTTGCTCCTCTCATATTCCTGACAACTCCCACGGGTAAGATACAGAAATTTTTATTGTCAAATCTAATATTTATTATCTCCTTAGTGACTTTTATTTTAGCAGCACGCTGGCCAGGTTTCTTGCCACCAATGCTAAACCCCGATGAGGCACTATTTACATCGGGTGCAATAAAACTGTTGAAAGATCCAGTTTTCTGGCGTGCGGTAGATACAGGTTCATCTGGACCACTCAATGTCTATCCTCTGACTCTACCAGCTTTTTTTGGGTTCAGAATTGAATATGCTAGTAGTCGTGTGATCGGCTTAATCATGATCATTGCTGCTATTGTTTGTCTTTATTATGCCTTATCCACTCTCTACGATAAGAGCCTTTCTCGCCTAGCAATAGTTCCTGTGGTTACCACTGTCGCCTTCATGACATTTTTCGACTATGTGCATTATACAAGTGAACATTTTTCGGTGGCAATATTAAGTGTGGCTTTGTTAATCGTTTGTAAATATTATGCTGGTAATTCATCTAATCCTAATCGGCTGATATTTGCCTTGGGTTTTATCCTGGGAACTACTCCTTTTGCCAAAATTCAGTCAGTTCCTATAGCTTTCTCAATTGCTTGTATATTTTTGCATATCCTCTGGCTAAAAAGCAGCGCGAGAGGTCAATTCATCAGGAGTCTTGCTGCTTTCTTTCTTGGGGGAATGTTGTTCTCCGCTCTGGTCATACTATATCTAACAATTTTCTCAATATATGATGCTTTCTGGAAATCTTACATAGAACAGAATTTATTGATTTATTCTACTCATGGTTTGATGGGAAACGTAAATCAACTAAGCTTTTTCGGAAAAATTATCATATTTCTTAATATGTCAGGAAGAGTGCCAGATACAAGGATATTATTTTTACTAACAGCAATTGTCTTGATATTAGGAGTACCATTTCTGATATTAAAGCGTGTTTCCTTAAGCCAAAATCAAGAAAAGTACCAGACATTTTGCTTTGTCTATTACAGTTTATTTATTTGGGCAGCATCGAGTTATTCAATTATTAGACCGGGGAACGGGTTTACTCATTATTTACTGTTTCTAATCATACCTAGTGGATTTCTCATCGGTGTTTTTATAGGTGAACTGGCACAAGTCTTACAAGTGTCAAAATTAACCCGTTCAAACTTAAATTTCTCTCTTTTAACAGGTGTAATTTTTATTACAGTTGCTAGTAGTTTTTTACAATTTGCCACAACGATAACATCAGATAATGTTTACCTTAATAATCGCCGAAGATTTGCTAGAAATTATCTTAGTCCGATTGCAAAAACTATTCTCAAGTATGCTTCTCCTGGTGAATCTATGGCTGTCTGGGGATGGGCATCAGAGCTATATGTTGACACGGGACTTATACAAGCAACAAGGGCCGGTGCGATCGGGCCAGTTAAATACTCTCCCCTACAGCAATATTTTTTCAAACAGTATGCAGACGATCTTATTAATTCTAATGCTAAGTTATTTGTTGATGCTGTAGCTCCAAGAATGTTTTTCTTTACCGATAGAGAAACTCAGGGACACGAAGTTTTTCCTGAAATCGCTAAGGTTATCAATGAAAATTATCGGCTAGTTGATGAAGTTCAAGGAGTTCGTATTTACATTAAAAAATAATCCTACGCTGCCTTACCTTTTGTTCTTGGTCAAGCAACCACTGCCAACCTAGAAAAGGGTAAGCGCATCTCAAACGCTGTTGACAATCGGCCAATTTTATGAGCAGATTGCTGTGTAGTCATTTCAAATGATACCAGTCAATCAGAATAGTTACGAACTCGACCTATTTGCTCGATTTCTCCTCAAATAGGTCTGAATCGTGGGTAGGCGACTAAGAAAAACATGGGGCAATTAAAATCATTTCTATTCGGGGAAGTTTCTTAACTAGAAAGACTTTTAGTCTTTAGATAATATTAGGTCTAGATCTGCTGTTCACCGATTACTGACCTAGGAAATTAACTTGGCACGACTACTTAATTTCTACGGGTTCTAAATTGTCGGCAGGAGTAAAACCAAAGAGACGGGAATAAAAATAAAATTCTGCATCTAATGCTCGTTTTATCGATTCAGCTTGACGAAATCCGTGTTGTTCTCCCGCAAAGGGAACGTAAGCGACGGGTAAACCTTTCGCTTTTAAAGCTTCTACCATCATTTCCGCTTGATTGGGTGGAACTACCCGATCTTCTAAACCTTGGAAAAAGATCACCGGACAGGATAACTGAGCGGTAAAATGAATAGGCGAGCGCTGATAGTAAATTTCCTTTTCTTCGGGATAACGTCCCACCAATTTATCTAAATATCTCGACTCGAATTTATGGGTATCGGTGGCTAAAACCTCTAAATCACTAACTCCGTAATAACTAGCTCCTGCTTTAAAAGTATCATGAAAAGTTAAGGCCGCTAAAGTTGTATAACCCCCGGCACTGCCTCCAGAAATTGCCAATCTTTCCCCATCGACTAATCCCTGATTAACCAAATATTTTGCCCCGTTGATGCAGTCTTCCACATCGACAATTCCCCAATTTCCCAGCAAACGCTGACGATATTGACGACCATAACCCGTACTACCGCCATAATTAACATCTAGATAGCCAAACCCGCGACTGGTCCAGTATTGCACCCGCAGACTTAAACTAGAGGTGGCCGCAGCCGTCGGTCCACCGTGACTTTTGACTAAAAGGGGCGGTAATTCGCCATTGGGGGCGGTATAATCGGGGTTTTTGGGGGGATAATACCAAGCAAATGCAGTTAGTCCCTGACTGGTGGGAAAAGCGAGCATTTCCGGAATCGAGAAATAATCGCTAGAAATAGTTAAATTACTGGAAGATTTGAGAACTTCTCTCGTTCCTGTGGCTAAATCCATTGAGATAACCGCCGTTACTTCCCTGAAAGAACCGCCGATAAAAACTATTTTGTTCTCCCTAACTTGTAGGGAAGAAATGTTAGTATCAGCAGTAATAATTTCTTGAAATTCTCGATTAACAGTATCGATACTTCCTAAATAACAACGACCATCTTTTGTATAGCTACAAATAATCTGGGATTCCCCAGCAAAACCGTAGTTAGATAAACCAAAAACCCAATGAGGATAGGCAAATTCAGCCTCGATGGGTTTGAGAACCGCTTCTATTTGTTCATCGTGTTTAAAGCAATAAAAGTTCCAGAAATCATTGCGATCACTGGTAAAATATAACTGTTGATCGGCAGACCAGCGCGGTTCACACACCGACTCATTTTCACCACCAGCAATGACCCGAATATTACTCAAATAAAGATTATTAATATCCGCCACCCAGAGAAAAGAACTATCCCAGGGCATATTAGGATGATTCCAACTAATCCAAGCTAATCGAGAACCTTCGGCACTTAAGCGAGGAGAGGTATAAAAATCATCGCCTGATACTAAAGTTTCTATTTCTCCCGTATCCACATCGATGCTGACAATACTATTAACCGGTTCCCGATCTTTTTGGCTATGATCTTCACAAACACAGATTAAACGATTGCGAAATTTATCTAGAATTAAATCCGCATAACGACAGGAATTTTCTGGGGTCAGAGGTTGGGGTAAACTATCAGCAGTTTGGCGATAAATTCTTTGATCAGCAAAATTACAAAAATAGATAATTCCCGCAACAATTAGATAGGAACCTCCCCCGTATTCATGGACACGAGTTCGCACATTAAAAGGTGCTGGGGTGATTTCTGTGGTTGTGCCGTCGGGGTTTAATTTAACTAAAACATTTCGCCCCTTTTCCTGTGGTCTGCCTTCTAACCAATAAATATCTTCTCCATCTAGAGTTACACCGCCAAGACTAATCGATTCTGCCACAATTAGATCGGAGGTAATCGGTGATTTCCAGGAACCGTAAGCTGATATTTGATTAGACATTTTCTCCTAGAGCAGTGATCCTAATGGTGAACTAACTTGATCAGAAAGGCTGATAAATTAAGAAAATTTCGAGTAAACAGGACAAAGTAGGGATTGGGTGCATCCCTACCTGACTCTCTGTTTTTCTGAAATCGGAGCGGCGGGATTCGAACCCACGACCCCTACTACCCCAAAGTAGTGCGCTACCAAGCTGCGCTACGCCCCGATATTGAACCTTAACCATCATAGCGATAATCGCCGCATTTTGCAAGCTTTTTTTTTTCTTCCTTTCTCCCCCATCCCCGGAATTAGTGGCCGGCTATCTAGCTAATTGGGGAATACGTCCTTTTAATCCCGTCATTAATTGCAGGGCAAACAATTTCAACGGGGGGAAACCGCGCATCATTGCCAATCCGAGACGACGGATGACAACGATAGGCGGCCAGTTATTGGAGAACAGGCGATCTAGAAAATCCGTGAAGCCTAAAATCGCTAAATTCTCCGATCTACGCCATTTTTCGTAGGATTTTAGGGTAGAAAGCGCTCCTATATCTTCTTGCTTTTCCGCTGCTTCCTTTAATACCTGCGCTAAAGCAGCTGCGTCGCGAATGCCTAAATTTAAACCTTGACCACCGACGGGATGACAACAGTGAGCGGCATCACCAATTAAAGCCAGTCGGGGTTTAACATAGGTATCACTCTGCATTAACTGTACGGGAAAGAGAGCGCGGGAGCTAACTAATTCTAGTTTTCCCAGTAATCCCCCCGTATATGCTTCTAATTTGTCAAGAAATTCCCCTTCGGGCATTTCTTGCAGTTTTTTCGCTTCTTCATGGGGATTTGTCCAAACGATCTGACAGCGATTACCCTGGAGCGGTAAAATGCCCATCGGACCGGTGGGCCAAAATCTTTCAAAGGCGGTATCGTTGCGATCGAGTTGATGTTTAATGGTGAAAGCGACACAGGATTGCCAATATTTCCAACCTTTGGTTTGAATTTGCGCCCCTTGTCGGATAGCGGATCTGGCCCCATCGGCCCCGATGACTAATTTTGTGGTGATTTTTCGGGTTTGACCGGCTTCTTCCAGGGTGACAGTGGCTGTTTCTGCTCCGTACTCCACTTCTAACACTTTGGCAGGGGATAACCAGTCAATGCGATCGCAATCTTGGCTGGCCTTGTGCAGGGCGGTTAAAATCACTTGATGTTCGCCCACATAGCCCAAATAATCGGTTTTTAGCTCATCGACCACAAAGGGGACAAAAATCGGGTAATCGGCATCAGAAAGGCGAATATGACGAAATTTACCGATACTGGGCGAGATTTTATCCCAGATACCCAAGCCTGTAAAAATCCGGCTCGACATCAGCGAGAGGGCATAAGCTTGACGACGGGAGGCGGCCACCTCTAGGGGACGTTCCTCGATCATAGCGATATTTAATCCTGTATTTTTTAAAGCCACCGCTAGGGTGGTCCCGACTATACCGCCCCCGACAATGATTAAATCGTAGCTGTCCCGTCCTAACATATAAATATTTTTCTCAAAGATAATCAGTGACTACAATGATCTATTCTGACACGATTTTCGGGGTTGCTGTCGGGTTTGATGGTCTTCACCCCACCTAGCCATTGATAGACTTTCAAGGGTTTTGTCCTTTGCCGAGAGTTTCGGGTTAGGGTTAGGTAAGTGTTTCGGCTCTCTGGCAAGAGTGCCTCTCTTAACTAGGAAATCACCATGGAACTTTATCAACGAATAGCCGATTTTTATGACTCCTCTAGTGGACTATGGGAAAGGATTTGGGGCGAACATATGCACCATGGTTACTACGGTCGCGGCGGCAAGATTAAACTCGATCGCCGTCAGGCACAAATTGATTTAATAGAAGAATTATTAACTTGGGGTCATGTCACCGGTGCTAATCGGATTCTTGATGTAGGTTGTGGTATTGGTGGCAGTAGTCTTTATCTGGCCGAAAAATTTCACAGCCAAGCGGTGGGGATTACCCTTTCCCCGGTACAAGCCGCTAGAGCCAGCCAAAGAGCGCAAGAGTTCAATTTAGAAGAACAAGTCAGTTTTTGTGTGGCTGATGCCCTAAAAACCCCTTTTCCTGACGATAATTTTGATCTGGTCTGGTCATTGGAAAGTGGCGAACATATGCCCGATAAAAGGCAATTTCTGCGGGAATGTTATCGGGTTTTGCAGCCCGGAGGGACTTTTTTGATGGCTACTTGGTGTCATCGTCCCACCACTTCCCTGGCCGGTAATTTAACGGAAGGGGAGATTAAACTATTAAACGAGATTTATCAGGTTTATTGTCTGCCCTATGTGATTTCTTTGCCAGAATACGCCGATATTGCCCGTGAAATTGGCTTTCAAGACCTAAAAACCGATGATTGGTCCCTATCGGTGGCGGCCTTTTGGGATGTGGTGATTGATTCGGCCCTAACCACAGATGCGATCGCTGGTTTGTTAGCAAGCGGTTACACTACTATCCAAGGAGCTTTATCTTTAGGGTTAATGCGGCGCGGTTACGAGTCGGGTTTAATTCGTTTTGGCCTACTGCAAGGGAAAAAATAATCAGCTTGGCGATGATTACAGTGCAGCGATTGATAATTAGGCGTTGTCAGATCAGAATAGGAAAGATGCAATGCAATCCTTGCTATCAAAGTAATTTGAGTTTCGGTGCTGATTCGGATCATCTTTCAATTTGACAACGCCAATTTTTCCCCAATCCAGTCTTTGACAATAGCTTGTAACGGTAAATCACGACGCTGACTTTCTTGCTCAAGAGCCTCTACCATCCATGAGGGAAACTCAAACGCAATTGTTTGTTCCTCGGAATTAGAACGTTTAATTTTAGTTAAATCCAAGTATTCGATGATATTTTCTCCATCATCAAATTTGCGGTCAAAATCTTCAGCTTTCATAAATTTTTACCTCTTCAGGTCTAGAGCGTTTCCGTGGCTGCATCTCAATTTGGTCGAAATATCTATAGGACATTTTGGGCGCACGCAGTTCGATAAACTCACTGACCCCTAGGCGATCCTACCATAATATTATGGTAGTGACTGTATCGGCAAAATTTATAGTACAATTGATCTAATAAATTTTGGAATTCCCTTGCTGCTGTTATCAGTAAAAAGTTATCAGGTAGAACCTGAAGGGAGCGTTCCCAAGTAAAAGGGAACGAGATATCACCTGACTATAATCTTGCTGGTTTTCTTGGATCTTGTCCAATGGCTCAGGGCAGATTTGAACTGCCGACCTTGGGCTTATGAGTCCCCTGCTCTGACCAACTGAGCTACTAAGCCGTTGTTTACACAGTTATCAATCATAACACATAATCACCCGATTGCACAAGAGCAAAAAAGGGAAGAAAAAATCTTCCCTTTGCGGGCATCTTTAACGTCTGCCTGGCAGGAAAGCCATCGGATTGACTGCTCCCTGGCCGGAGGGGTGAACCTCGAAATGTAGATGGGGGCCGGTGCTAAAACCGGTGCTGCCCATGTGGGCGATTGGCTCGCCTTGCTGAACAGTTTGGCCGCGACGCACCAGCAGACGGCTGTTATGGGCATAGAGAGTGACGCTACCATCGGGGTGACGCAGTTTCACCAGATTGCCATAACCGCCAGAATTCCAACCGGAGGAGATTACTTCACCGGCGGCCGCCGCCACAACTGGTGTACCCACTGGACCGGCGATATCGATGCCGCGATGAGGTCTGCCCCAGCGCCAACCGAAACCGGAGGTTAACACCCCCCTGGTGGGCCAGATAAAGCCGGTAAAAATAGGGGCGGGATTAGGTAAATGCTCATCAGGATTAGCGAGGGGAGGAAGGGAAGGTTCTACGGTTTCGCCGACGGGAATTCGTAGGCGATCATTATATTCTTCCACATTGGTAGGAGCCGAACCGATAATCTGGGGGGGGGTGCTTTGGTTAGAACGCGAACGAAGGGCGGTCCATTGGGGATTAGCGGTTATTTGCCGATCCTCGACAGTTTCTGCGGGATTATCGACGGGAATAGCGATACTTTTCTGGGTTTCCGAAAGGTTAGTTTCCCGCAGATTAGCCACCTCTTGGCGCAATCTTTCCCGATAGCTGCCGGTGATATTTTCGGGGAATTCTTCCGTCTCCGTGGTGACAGTTTCCGCGGGCGGATTTTGTCGATTGCTGGGGTTAAAGGACAACCTAGGGCGATCGCCGACCAAGGGAGTAAGATTTTGATTAACTCTAGCGGTGGCAGAGCGGTCGGGAACCACTAGGGTTTGATTAACTTTAATCCGGTTGGGGTTGTCAATGCCGTTTTCCCTAGCTAATTCGGCGGGGGTAATGCCGAGAGCGCGAGCGATCGTGTTTAAGGTATCCCCGGGCCGAACCCGATAAACTTGGTTTTCTGGGGGAACTATGACCCTAGGATTGGGAACGGCGGGAATTTCAGTCACAGGAGCCGGATTTCGTAGGGCAAAGCTGGGAATTTCCGGTCTGCTTGTCAAGGGAGGATTAAGGGGAATTGTGGCTATCGGGCGATCGCTTTCAGGGGTGGGAACGGGAATCGGGATCACCTGGCTAGTTGGTTGGGGGGATTCTTCGGGAGCGATAACGGGAATCTCGACGCTAGTTGGCGAATTATCGGGAACGAGAGCGGTAGTTTCAGTAACGATTACTGTTTCCCCATAATGGGACTGATGGGGGGTTTCCTCGGTCCGTAAGGCGGCCAAACTTTCTTGGAGACGTTGACGGGTTTGACGGAGACTAGCAGAGGAACTATCCAACTGCTCAGGAGTTGCTGCCGGGGCTGCCGAGGGCAACTGCTCAGGAGTGGGTATTTTTAAAGTTTGTCCGATAATCAAATCGGAATGGGGGGAGAGATTATTGCTGTTAGCGATCGCTGTGGGGGTGGTTTGATAGCTGTCGGCTAAACTCCACAGGGATTCTCCCGGTTTTACCTGATGCTCCACTACTGATGTGGCGATGAATTTGACGGTGGCCAGTGCTTGGGATGGGATTATCTGCGGTTCTTTGAGTTCTTTACCCGCAGCTTTGGCTTTTTGGGACAGGTCGATCACTTCCCATTCTAAGGGTACAGAATTGGCGGCCTGGGCTGATTCTGAGGTGGAGTTGAGAATGCTAGGTACTCCCAGAGAGAGTGCTAATCCCAGCAGAGCAACTGAGTAACGGACTCGGTTAGACTCAGCGGTGCAATTCTGTTCTGGGGTAGCGGATG
Source organism: Microcystis sp. M083S1 (assembly GCF_020246405.1). NCBI lineage: Bacteria > Bacillati > Cyanobacteriota > Cyanophyceae > Chroococcales > Microcystaceae > Microcystis > Microcystis sp. M083S1. The sequence goes on along the minus strand of NZ_JADBTB010000240.1, from coordinate 16,015 downwards.
TGATGGGGTGGTGGATAAAAGTCTCTTTCAAACAGACCTCCTGTGGTGTAAAGAGTTAGCTAGAGCCAGTCGATTAAGCCGATGGGTCTAGCTTTCAGCATTAGCCTTGAGGCTAGAGTAGAAGTTAGACAACTTTACTTTTTAGTCAAAATACCTAAAGGTGACTTTTAGGAGAGATTAACTTAGATTTTGAAATCATGCAAGTCTCCCTCTGACCATTAGCACCGGGATCACGGCAAGTTGGTGACATTTTGAATGTCCAGATTGACGATGCTCTATCTCAGTTGTTCCAAGCTGATCAGCATTTTTCGTCTTGCCAATTTTTGCCAGTTTTTTGATAGAAATTTTTTATCGGTTTTGCCGTTTAGAAAGAAATTATTAATGATTCGCTGCTCGAAAAGAGCAACGATAGCTATTGGGGGGGCAATAATTAGGGTTTGCCCAAAAAGTTTTTCGTGGGTGTGGGGTGTGGGGTGTGGGGTGTGGGGTGTGGGGTGTGGGATTTTACCGATTTTCAGGGAAAAAGTCAAAATTTCGCCTCCCACAAGGTTTTTAGATTTAATCAGCCAACCCTAATTAAAAAGAATACACGGCTGTTTTGATATTTTGGTAGTTATCATCTAGGTCTGATTCTAGGAGAATAATCGCAGTAATTCTTCTAGTCATCTCGCTGACTTCCTGCACTTCTGCGATAGTTAATCCCCGTCCTAATAATTTTTCCTCGCGATAACTTAGCCATTTTTTAATGACTTGATAACCCCCGATGGTATATTCCCACACCCGGGCCGGTATATTTTGCCAATAGGCTCGATCGTTGAGATAAATATCATAGGTTTTGGTTCCTAATAATTTTCGCATTTCTGGGCTAATTACGCTCATTTCTGCGGTTGTATATTGTCTGGCGATCGCTTTTCCTTTACCCGGCATTGTCACGCCATTTTTACCCCCGTGTCCCCAACCAACGTTAATAATTAAATCCCCCTTATCCGGGTTTAAATTTCCCCCATCAGTGCAGGAAATCAAGGCGATTTTTTGCATTGCAGGGGTCGGTTTTTTGGTGACTCCTATAACGGGGTTTTCTGTGTCTAAAAGAGAGGCGATCAATTGTCCTAGTTGGGCGGATTTAATTAATAATTCTTGGCTATTGGGAAGGGGAATCCTTGGGAAGTCTTGACGAATACCGTCGGCATTTTCCCGAAGATACAAGGGAGAGTACCCAATCGCTAATGCGTGCAGCCAAATTAAGGAAGCATTCTCGATATTTTCATCAAGATTATTAATACCCAGTTGATTTAAGTATTGACGAGATTTTTCTGAAAGATTGGCTTTTATTGAAGGAATATTCAAGTTACTGGAATCGAATAATTTTCCTTGAGTATTATCTTCTGTATTCACCTTCTCTAAATTTTGACGTAATCGTATAGGAAAATAATAAGCATGACCTCTTTGAAAATCATTATCTCCTAACAATTGTGTATAACATATTGGTATTCCTTCAGGATTAGCAACTCCTGCTGGACGACTCATAAGAAATGAATTTCCTTCCCAACATTGTGACCATAAATCAGGTCTGGAACGATTCCATAAAGGACTAATCTTGCTGTAATAACACCATCTAACTTCAAAAGGTCGAAGTAAATAGCGTATAATGTTATTTTGTTGAAAACCTTCTGATTTTTGAACTTTTAAGCGTACTTTTTTGGCTTCAAATCCACTAGCATCTTCCGTTAATCCAGTTTTTAAGGTTTTAAGTTCTTCCCATGTTATCGAAGTATCATAATACATTTTAATTCTTTTTTCTAAACTTGATTTATCAATATCAATTAATGCTCCTCCCCTTTTTTCCATTAATCCATTGCTAGGTGGTTTTTTACATAAATCTGTTAACTTTGGCCATGCTAAATAGTGAGAGGAAACATCGGAGGGACGGAAAGAATAACGATTAGATTGTTCTGGGTTAGAGACTTGATAAAAAGCATCAAAATCTTGATTATTTAAGCTTTCTAAAAGTTGTGACCTTCTTTCAACTGCTTTAGCTGCATCAATATCATCTCGAAATAAGACTTTAGTTCCTTGCTGAGAACTATTTTTCAACCAAAGAGAAATCACCACTCCCTGTTGAATTCCTGCTGAGAATCCGGGTATTGAGAAAATTGTCTCACTGGTTCTACCATCGGGTGCATATTCAGAAATTTTGCGATTTCCGTGCATATTTTCGATCCAGAACTTATTGAAATTCTTTAATAGATTTTGTCTCAAGACAACAAAAGAAGGTTCACTAACCCAAGAATAGTTAGAAATATAACAAACAACCCCTTTACCGGTATTTTCTGAAATACATCTTTCCGCTAAACGAAAAAAGCGCACATATAACTCATCCAAATTAAACTTTTTAATCCCCCAATCGGAGATTAAACCCTGTTTATACAATTCCACTAAACCTGCTTCTTCTGCGGGACTGGTTCCAGCAAAAGCATTGTAGGGAGGATTACCGAGAATAACTAAAATCGGTTTACCGCGCTTAACTTCATCAGCTGCCTCTCGTTCCTTATTTAACTCTGGAAAACTTAATTGTAGCTGTTGAATTTTCTGTTTACTTTCCTCATCGGGAGGTTGCCAACCGGTTAAAGCATTAGTCAGATAAATCCCCACCCGTTCACTATCTTCTATTAAAGGTACACCCAAACTTTGCAGGAATAAACCTAATTGTAGATGAGCGACGACAAAAGGAGCGGTTAAAATCTCGAAACCGAAAATTCTTTCTATGGCTGCTTTTTTTACCAAAGCCATGGCTAAAGCACCCGCCCCATTTTCCTGTAAAGTATCGGTAATATAGCGCAAAACCTCGACTAAATAAGCACCGGTGCCACAGCAAGGATCGAGAACATAAACATCGGGATTAGCTAAACCGTCCTCGATATTTAATTCTTCTCGTAAAACTCGATCGACTCGCGCTACCATATAGCGAACAATTTCTGGAGGAGTGTACCAAACTCCCAATTCTTTGCGTAAATCGGGATCAAAAGCTTGCAAAAATGGTTCATAGAAATACTGTACCGCTTGTCCCTCATCGAATTGACGAAAAAATTCCTCTCGTCGCACTCGATTTAAAGCTGCACCGGTCCAATTCAAAACTTCTACTAATCCCAAAGATTTTAACTTACTCGGTGCGGCGATCTGCTCAAATAGGATCGCTAACATGGGAACATGGAGATGGTGGGCTGCGGATTTCCAATCGAACTTATCCTCTTTATCCTCGCGATTGAGGTTTTGCTTGTGCCATAATACCCAAGCGGAGAATAAACCATAAAAGAGGGTTTGCACGAGGGTAGAACGGAAAAATTTATTCCCCTGTTCCCGTTCAAATTTGATACCTAGGGCATTTTCTAAAGCTTGACGAATATTGGCCAGAGCGGGAAGATCGGAATGATGTTCTAAGCGTGCTTTTGCGTCCCGCGCATAGGAAGCAAGAAACCAAGCAACATCGGCCGGTGAGGTGATAGGAGCCGCCTGTAAAAGCACTCTCTTTAGGTATTCTAAGAGGCTATCACCGTGTTCGGCGGCAAATTTGGATGGATTTGAGGTTTTTAGCCAAAACTCGGCTTCTGACGGGGCTAAACTATAGGCTTCTAATTCTACCGGTTGACCTTGGCTATTGCGACCGATGAGCAGAAAATCGCGATAATTGCTGACTAATACTTGACCGTATTTTTGCCAGTATTTTTGTACTTGCTCGCTGGTGGCGATTTTTTTTATATCTTCTTTGGTTCCCTTAATCTCGATCGCGCCTCTTTCGGGAAAAATCGCCGTAAAAGGTTCTAATTCTTGATTTTTGGGGAATTGATCGACGTTAAAAAGTCCCCCGTCCGGCAATCCCGCACCCTGATTTCTGAGGTTGATAATGCAGCGCACTCGCGGTTTTAGGGTTTTACCGATTTCGTTGAGGAGAGTTTCGAGAGTGCCGTAGTAGGAGGTTTCTTTTACCGCTGCTTGGGAGGAGTGGATTTCGTGCAGGTTGCGAAAATAATTGACGAGGGGATTCATAAAAACTGTGGTCTAGATAATTAAGGTTAATATGCCCCGATATAATCAATTTGGAGATACTGGATTAGGCATAATTGAGTAAAAACTCGCACAATTTCGGTTTCAGACTTCTGCGGCTTTTTCTTGCTCAATCTCGGTCTCCAATTCTTGACGTAATTCTTCTAGAGAAGTGGTGGCAGCTGTCTGAGATAATCTTTCTTGTGACCAATTTAAGGACTGAAAAAGTCGTTGAGCGTTAGCTGGAGAGCGCAAAAGATAAACTTCTTCTAATAAAGCGGATAATTCGTCAGCAGCAATCAAGGCCACATCATGATGACCCTGACGTTGGACAATAACGATCGAGTTTCCCAGTTCTACTTGTTCTAAAACCTGAAGAAAATGTTCTTGTGCTTGGGTATAGCTAGTATAGGTGGTGGGGATGGGCAGCATGGCCATTAATCAACTCCGCAGTCAAAAAATTAATCAATGGGTGCGTTAACCAAGAGTAACGCACCCCGAGGAAATTACACCGAAGTTAAGGTTTTCTCCGCGCTAATTTGCGCTTCGGGACTATCCGCTTCCGAGGGAGGGACTACTTGCCAGAATTGACCGAGATAACTATCCCAATTAGCTAAAATTAACTTACCTTTGGGGCTATTAGTGCGTTCTACATGGGCCTCAATTAAAGATTTTAACTGTTCCGCACCGGCAGCCGTGGCAACCCGTTGAATCTTGACAATTTCGGGGTTAAGTTTCTCCGGTAGGGACGGATCAAGGATATAAGCTAATCCTCCTGTCATCCCGGCGCCGACGTTGCGACCGACGGAACCAAGCACGACAATTACCCCCCCGGTCATGTATTCACAGAGGTGATCCCCGGCCCCTTCGATAACTGCTTTTGCGGTGGAATTGCGAACAGCAAAGCGTTCACCAGCGCGACCATTAGCGTATAACACCCCACCGGTGGCCCCGTAGAGACAGGTATTACCGATAATAGCGTTATCTTCGGGCTGATAATTGGCGTTTTGGGGCGGTAAGATGACAATTTCGCCGCCGTAGATGCCTTTACCCACATAATCGTTAGCTTCTCCCTCTAAATGGAGATTGACACCGGGTAAATTAAAGGCTCCGAAACTTTGACCAGCCGCACCCTGGAAATTGAGCTTAATTTCGCCTTCAAAGCCGTCATTCCCGTATTTTTGGGCAATTACCCCCGCAATTCTCGCTCCGACAGAGCGATCGGTATTGACAATCCTGTAGGTTTTGCTGACGGTTCCCTGTTGCTCGATCGCCTGTTTAATCTCGCTATCGGCTAGAATCTCGTCATCAAGGACAGCACCGTTACTATGTACTTCCTCGTGCTGCAACCAAGAGCGATCGCTGCGGCCATCGGGTAAATTCAATAAACAATCAAGATTGAGGGATTCTGTCTTAGTTAAACGAGCATCGGAGCGCACTTTTAACAGATCTGCTCGGCCAATCACCTCATTTAAACTGCGATAGCCTAATTTCGCCAATAATTGCCGCGTTTCCTCGGCCACCAAAGTAAAGAAATTGACCACATGAGCGGGAATTCCTGGAAAACGAGCGCGGAGACGTTCCTGCTGGGTAGCGACTCCCACAGGGCAATTATTCGTGTGACAGACGCGGGCCATGATACACCCCTCGGCAATCATGGAAATGGAACCAAAACCGAATTCCTCCGCACCCATCACGGCAGCCATGAGGATATCCCAACCGGTTTTTAGTCCCCCATCTGCACGCAAAATCACCCGATGACGCAGTTGATTTTCCATTAACATCCGATGCACTTCCGTTACTCCCAATTCCCAGGGACTACCCGCGTGTTTGATCGAACTTAGGGGTGATGCACCTGTACCACCATCGTGGCCCGAAATCTGGATAATATCAGCGTTAGCTTTGGCAACTCCGGCCGCAATTGTACCGATACCGATCTCGGCCACTAATTTGACGGAAACTTTGGCCCGGGGGTTAATTTGGTGTAAATCGTAGATTAATTGTGCTAAATCTTCGATCGAGTAGATATCGTGGTGAGGAGGGGGAGAAATCAAGGTAACACCAGGTTTTGATCGCCGTAACATGGCAATATAGGGACTGACTTTCTTCCCGGGTAATTGACCTCCTTCTCCCGGTTTTGCTCCTTGGGCCATTTTAATCTCTAGCTGTTTTCCACTCATTAAGTATTCGGGAGTGACTCCAAAACGACCCGAAGCTATCTGTTTAATGGCAGAATTGGCTGTATCACCGTTTTTTAAGCCGTTTAGGTGAGGCATGGTCACGGAATGTCCCTCGGCATCCACATCGCTTAAGCTGGTGTAACGGATCGGATCTTCTCCCCCTTCTCCGGAATTGGACTTACCTCCGATGCGATTCATGGCGATCGCTAGGGTTTCGTGTGCTTCCCGGCCCAAGGCACCGAGGGACATTCCCCCTGTGCAGAAGCGTTGCAGGATACTTTCGATCGATTCTACTGCTTCGAGGGGAATTGAAGCTCGATCGCTGTTAAATTCTAATAGATCGCGTAAAGCGGTGACAGGTCTTTGCTGCAAGATTTGACGATAGGTTTCGTAATGGTCATATCCTTCCCCTTGGGAGTGAGCGGCCACGGCTTTATGGAGTGCTTTCGCCATTTCCGGGGAATTCATGTGGTATTCTCCCCCCGGACGGTAGTTGACAAAACCGTAGTTTTCTAGTTTTTTAGCGGTAAGATTGGGGAAAGCTTTACTGTGGAATGCGATCGCTTCTTGGGCCACTTCAGCAATGCTTAAACCCCCGACGCGACTGGTAGTACCGTTAAAAGCTAGTTTAACTAAATCTGCCGATAATCCGATCGCCTCGAAAATTTGCGCCCCATGGTAGGAAGATAGGAGAGAAATACCCATTTTCGAGAGGATTTTCAGTAATCCTGCTTCTACGGATTTGCGGTAGTTAATTAGGGCTTTTTCGAGGCTAATAGCTTCTAATTTGCCGTTTTCCATCAATTTCTGGGTTTTTGGCTCGATCCACCACTGGGCGATCGTTTCTAGGGCCAGATAGGGACAAACTGCGGAAGCGCCATAACCAATTAGACAAGCGAAGTGATGGGTACTCCAACACTGGGCCGTGTCGATAACGATCGAAGCTTTTAAACGCAAGTGTGAGCGAATCAGGTGATGATGGACGGCACCAACAGCTAATAAGGGGGGAATATAGCTAGTTTTTTCGTCAATAGGAGCAGTTCTGTCACTGAGAATTAAAATTTCTGCTCCCGATTCTACTTTCTTGGCGGCCTCAGCGCACAAATTAGCGATCGCGGTTTCTAATCCCTGCGGTCCGGTGGTCAGATCATAAAGGGTAGAAAGTTCGGCTGTTTTGTAGCTAGAGGTTTTAACTTTGGCTAATTCCGCATTATTGAGCAGGGGAGAGTCTAATTTCAGTAAATGTGCGTCATCAACCCCTAATTTAAGTATATTGCCCCGTCGTCCCAGATACATAGTCAAGGACATGACTAAACTTTCGCGTAAAGGATCGATGGGGGGGTTAGTAACTTGGGCAAAACGTTGTTTAAAGTAATCGTAGAGAAGATGGGGTTTACTGGAGAGGACTGCTAGGGGAGTGTCATCACCCATACAGAAAGTCGGTTCTTTTCCCTGTTCTGCCATGGGAACGATAATCATATCCACATCTTCGGCAGTATAACCAAAAGCGGTTTGCAGGGGAAGGAGATGACTAGGAGCGGGAATGTCTATCGCTGTTTCTTTGTCAATCAAGGTGCGTTGGGATTTCACCCATTCACCGTAGGGATTAGCTCGGGCAATTTCCTGTTTAATCTGCCAATTACGCTTAATTTCGCCTTTTTCTAGGTCCACTGCGAGCATTTGACCGGGGCCGAGACGACCTTTTTCCATAATGGTGGTTTCATCGAGGGGAATAGTTCCCGCTTCCGAGGAAACGACGATATAACCATTGTTAGTAATGCTATAACGGGCCGGTCGCAAACCGTTGCGATCTAAACAAGCGCCGACGATTCCCCCGTCACTGAATACCAGTAAAGCCGGACCGTCCCAGGGTTCCTGTAAACCGCTATAGTATTCGTAGAAGTCGATAATTTCGGGATAATTCTGTAAATCCGGCTGATTATTGTAGGCCTCCGGCACTAGGATCATAGCCGCTTCTAGGGGACTGCGACCGGTTCTCACCAATAATTCTAGGGCGCTATCGAGGTTATAGGAGTCGCTGTTAGCGGGGTTAACAATGGGGGTCAGGGATTGTAATTCTTCGTGGGTCCAACCTTGGGTTTCTAAAGCGGGTTCCCGGGCCGACATCCAGTTAATATTGCCCAAAAGGGTGTTAATTTCGCCGTTATGACCCAATAAGCGCATCGGTTGAGCGAGGGGCCATTTTGGTTGGGTATTGGTGCTAAAACGACGGTGATAAATGGCAAATTGACTGCTATAGGCGGTATTTTGCAGGTCTAGATAGAATTCTCGCAGGATTTCGCCCCGTACCATCCCTTTATAGACAATGGTGCGACAGGAAAAGGAACAGAAATAGAAATCATCGGCCAGTTGCTTACCGACTTCAGAACGGGCAATATAGAGTAGGCGATCGAATTGAGAACCGGCTAAATCGGGGGAAGTCACCAGAATTTGCTCGACGTAGGGTTGATTTTCCCTTGCTTGTCTTCCGAGGACTTGGGGACGGACGGGAACAGCACGCCAACCTAAAATCTTAATATTATATTTATTGACAATTTCCTCGATGTGTGCCTTAGCCTCGGCGCGTTCTTGGGCCGCTTGGGGAAGAAAGACCATCCCCACCCCTAGTCGCTCAGATTCTGGCATATTTAAGCCATTTTCGGCGAACCAAGGAGCGAGGACATCTCTGGGGATAGCGGTCATCATACCGGAACCGTCCCCGGAATCCTGATCGGCGCTGCAGCCTCCCCGGTGTTCCAAACAACCTAAGGCTAAAAGGGCCTGTTCAATCAGTTGATGGCTGCCAGAACCGCGCACATCGGCAATAAAACCGACTCCGCAAGCGTCCCGCTCCTCTACGAGCCATCGGGGACCCCAATAGGGATCGATTTGGTGTATATTGTCGGTTTTTAGGTTATTTTGTTGCGCCATAGAAGTTATCCTTAGGGTCGTTGTCTAGAAGGGTGGGATAGTTGGTCTGCTGAAAGGGTCAATCTAGAATAGAATTTTTTTTGATCTTGCCGTTTCGATTGTCGCTGATTTTCCCTAATTTTTGCCTGTTGCCATCTTTATCTTGGCCGGTCTGAGGAATCACAGGTGATCTACCATGATATAGTAGCTCTCAGGAATTGTCATCGAAAATCCCCTGGATGGGGTGAAACATCCTGTTAGGTGCTTATTTTGGCAGAATATTCTCAGATTATAAATATTATTGGAGCAATGGGGTCAAATTCAGGACAAGACTTTCGCTAAAGAGGTGGGTAAATCGGCCAATTTTTCCACCACTGTCACCCCAGCTTCTTGAAAATGACGTAAGCTATCTTTTCTGGTATTCTTAGCGGCAACAGAGTAGGAAAGTTGGTTAGAAATAATTGTTTCTGTATCACCGAAATTGGTTTCAATGGCTGTATTTAACCCCACAAGATAGGCAATCACTGGTTTTTCGATCGCCGAGGCAATATATTTGGCCGCCTCGATTTCGGCCTTTCCTCCCACCTGACTGACGAGGAGAATTGCCTCGGTATTGTCATCTTCCTCGAAAACCTGCAACCATTGGGACAAATTGGAGCCAATAATGCCGTCAGTACCCAAATTTACCGCCATAGATTCACCATAACCCGCCGCTGTTAAAGTTTTCGCCACTTCATCCCCTATGCGATCGCCACGCGTGATCAGACCGATTGTCCCCGATTGATAAAAATTCGGTTCACAAATACCCAACCAAAGATAATTGGGAATAATCACACCCTGGCTGCCGGGGCCGAGAATTAATGTCCCGGTGGTACTAGCTATCTTTAATAATTCCACCAGATCCAAGGGGGGAACTCCGGGGGTGACGATAATTAATTGGGGAATTGCTGCTGCGATCGCTTCTAAGGCCGCATCTAGGACTTGATTGGGGGGGACTAAAATTAAACTGGTCTTGATTTCTCTGGCTTCAGCAACGGCCTCGACCACTAGATCAAACACTGGTATCTCTGCGATTATCTCACCACCGTGGCCACTAGCCACCCCCGCTACTAAACAGGTTCCCTGAGCTTTCAATCGTGCCGCATAATATTTGCCTAGGGGTCGATCGATCCCTTGCATAATTATCTGATCTTTATCTGTCCATTTCATATATTAAGTGTTGGGAGTTGTTTCAGTAAACAGTAAACAGTAATCAGTAAACAGTAAACAGTAATCAGTGAGACACTGTTGATGGGAGTTTTTTTCAGTGGTCAGTAAACAGTAAACAGTAATCAGGTTCTGAAGGCAAGAGTCACTCATGCAAGAGGCAAAAGAAAGAATCTGGCAATTCTCCCACCTAAAAAGAAGGTTAGAAACTAGGCACATCAAAGCTTTTAGCTTAACCAATTAGGTTTTAGATTCGGCCCTTGTGAACTGAAAACTCACATCTGATTACTGATGACTGATGACTGATATACTTTAGCCGTTCATAATCTGAGATTTATTAAACTTCTGAAATCCTAGAGTGAGCAAGGAATCCAGTTCTTTTTTATGTTTCAGATGGGCATCATTCAGACATTCATAAATAGTTGAAGAAAAGTCGGAAAAGTTTTCATAATATTTACCATATAAACATTTCTTTTTGACAAATTTCCCCAGGCTTTCAATTAAATTTAGATTAGGCAATAAGACGGCAGATAGAGTAATTCTATTGACAAAGAAAGAGCCAATTATTCAACAATTTTACATTTTTGATAGCGGGCATTATCTAATACTAGAGTGATTTGAGGAAAAAATGCAAGTTATAGCCGTGCAAAGTATAGCTCAAGAGAGCATAGGCTATGATCGCAATCACAATATTAACATCAAATATGTTTGCTCCACCAGATGAAGCAGGGCTAATGAATAAGGTGGAAAATGGCTCAATGAAAGGTGCAGATAGATGATTAATCAACTGAGCAAATTGATTTTGTGGGTTCGCACCAAACAAACGCAGCAAGAACCTCATTACCAGTGGTATTTGCACTATTCCTGCCAGCCCGAAAATGCTATTAATTATCCAATTTAAGGTATTACTTCGTCTGGCAGATCGCAGGCGTTTCTCTTCTTGATCAAGTCGAAAAGCCTCTTCATCATGTAGCAGTTCTCGTCGCCGCTCAAGATTGGTTTCATCATCCCGATCGTGATTCATTCTTAGACCTCAGAGTCAATATTTTTCTGATTTAAATAAATTCTCCAATCAGTGGCGGGTACAAGCCACCACTGATTGTTCCCTCCGACCTACTCCCTTTCAACTTCTGCCTCCTTTTTAGGATTGCTATCCCTTAACTCTATTGATCGAGAGAAAACGGGCTTGCGAGTTTTCAAGTTAAAGCGGAATCCTTGAGGTAAGATGTGCAACCTGACTCCACACACTGCCATCGCTTCATCTTTGAGCAGTTCGTCTAAATTATCATAAGTTGCTTCTGATTCATCGACAACTGTTATAGCCCCACGCCCCAGCACTTTAAATTCGTCACCGTCCACAACTACTGCTGTATCTTCGTCAATGCCAAAGCCTAAGTTAGCTGGCTGCTGTAAGAGAGCGGAAATCAGGCGACCTAGCCGTCCGCGCTGGGCAAAATGCTGATCGATCACCACTGAGTGCAGAAATCCCATTCCCGGACCCATCTCTATGGCATCCATGCGTGCGTTGGTTTCGGAGTCTCCTTCAATAATCATCAGATCGGGCATTATGGCAGCACCGGCACTTGTCCCACCTACCACCATTCCCTCCCGATTGCGTTGGTGAAGTAAGGCATCTAGCTGAGTTCCCTTGATGTGTTCAATGATTAGGGCTTGATCTCCCCCGGTAAAAAACGCTCCTGTGGCTTCCTCAATGATTTTCAGGTTTTCTGGATCGTCGGCATCTTCCCTGTGAATGGTATCGAGGACACGCACATCCTCGACACCGAGTCGCTCAAACACTCGGGTATAGGTTTCTCCAGCCGAACGAGGCTCACTTGTTGCCGCCGTTAACACGGCAATTTTAGCTTTAGTCCCGCCAGCACAGCGAACAAACTCTCGCAAGATTTGACAATCTCCTTCTTTGTCTTCTGCTCCACCAATGATGATTAATTGCCCGCGCTCTTTTGTGGATTCCATACAAAAACTCCTTGAATAACTAAACAGCACAACAACATAAAATTAAATTATGATCGTTCACACCTCCCCTACCCAATACCGTTCGGTTGAGCAAAGCAGCCCCCACCCCCCTCAGTCCCCACCCCTCTCTTATCTCCCCTTTCAGGGGAGACGATAGAATTACCCCTTAAGGGGGATTTAGGGGGTGGGATTGACATCCTCACCGCCCTAAAAGGGACGGTGATTCCTAGACCTCACGATCTAGGTTTCTGCTTCTTAGCAGTTGCCTTCACAGACTCACTCTGTTCGGGTCTGACACTCGCGACCCAGACTGATACCGCAAGCCCTGCGGCCAAAATGTTTTTACTGGCGTTAACATCCCTTTCATGGCAAGTTCCACATTCAGGACACTCCCATTCTCGGACACTTAACGGCATTTTCTCAACGATATGCCCACAATTATTGCACCGTTTTGAACTAGGAAACCATCTATAGCGTTTCTCGCATCTGTGCGGCACAGTTAAACCTTTACTGATTAAGCTGTTCAGGCTCGGGAATGTACCTCGTGTGAATCAGAAATGCTATATCTATTTCCCGATAGTTTCTCCCATACCAACGGCATTTATAGGCTCATTGTCGAGTGATTTCTCCCCAACTAACATCTGATATAGCTTGAGCTAGTTTCGGGTTTTTTACAGGGTGAGAGCATCTCAAACGCTATTGACAATTGGCCAATTTTGTCATCCGCGTGGGCATTTCAAGTGATACCACTCAATCAGAATAGTTACGAAATCGACCAAATGGGTCGATTTTTGCTTAACAATTGAGATGGCAAATTCTCCTCAAATATGCCTGAATCGTGGGCAAGCAACTCACATAAAGTTCATTTTGTCAAGGATTGTTAAGATGCGCTTACCTTGGGGTTTTTTACCAGGTTTTTTACCGCTAAATTCTCAACTACAATCGTTTGGTTTTCACGAACTAATTGAGTGGTTAGCTTATGTAAATGGTCTTTTCTGCCATCGGTGATTCGAGCCTGAATCTTAGCTACTTTGATTCTTGCTTTTTCCCGATTTTTTGACCCTTTCTGTGTTCGAGAATGAACAATTACCGTCGCCTCATGAACAAGTTGTAGACAACGCCAATCAGCACCAAAACCAAAAGCAGGTGGATTAAGCCGCCGCCAATGTTAATGGAGAATCCTAACACCCAGAGGATGAAAAGTATAACAACGGCAGTCCAAACGAGATCGAACATATTTCCCTCCTTGATTTAGAGAAAAGTAATGAAAATTCAGTCATCGATCCTTAATTGAGTATATCTTGAACCGTATCTTTTACGTCTTCTACTGCATTGCGAACTTGGCTTTCGACTTGTTTAGCTTTTCCAGCAACTTGATCTTGGCGGTTGCCAGTAGCTTTACCTATCGCTTCTTGAGCTTTGCCTTCAATGTTCTTTGTGACTGCTTTTGCCCTCCCTTTTAACTTCATCTGGTCTTTTATATCTTCTGCTGCGTTACGAGCCTGACTTTCGACTTGCTTGGCTTTTCCCATCATCTGATCTTTGGGATCGCCTGTCATGTTGCCAATCGCTTCTTGAGCTTTGCCTTCAATATTTTTCGTAACTGCCTTGGCTCGATTCATGCTTGCGATTTGAGTCTGCGATTGGGTGGGTAAAGTTGCAGCCCAACTATTTGTAGTTCCAAAATCAAAAGCTATAGTAATTGCCAGCATTATAGTTAAAATAATGGTGACAAAAAAGCGACGAATCTGTTGAAGTGACATCATTTTAACTCCCCAAAAGAATTTGATGAATCGATGATACATGGATGATGAACAACTACTGTCTAGATCCTTTCGATAAAGATTTTTCTAGTCTTTGACGGCGTAAGTTTACCGAGGGAGAGATCTTCGACTTCTTTGAGAAGCTAGATATCTGGTAATATTGGGTTTATTTACGCCGCCTTGTCCTAGTGTTTCACCTGTCTCGAAAGAAACCATTTTTTGAGGAAGAGTTCCGATGAAAGCCTGGTTTCAATCATTTGTCTGAATGGCGGTTGCTGTGACAAACGACCTACTAATCAATGATTTTTTTGACTTCCTCTTTCACATCTTCGATAGTGTGACGAACTTTTGCCTCTGCCTGTTTTTCCTTGCCCTCTGCTTGAGCTTTGGAATCGCCAGTCAGATCTCCTACTGCTTCTTGAACTTTACCTTCGATATTTTTGGCGGTTGCCTCGGTTCTATCTTTTAAGCTCATGATGCTCTCCTTATTGAATTTGTTGGATTTGAGAACTGCTTACCTAAGTTGAGCTAACAATTCTGCTTCTGGTATTACTGTAACGGGTGGTTGTTTGATTTACTGTATGAATTGATTGAGTCTGTATGAATTGCTTGAATACGACACAAAATGTAACGATACCGTTTCTGCAAGCATAGAACTTACGCATTGACAAAAAGGCTTAAATGTGGGTGGTCTAATTTTGTTAGTCTTAGATACAATTTCTCTCTCGACTCTTGACAAAACCCTCTCCGATTTGATTTCCTGACACAAGGGCATCTCTTATAACAGAACAACTGATGAGAAACATTACGAAGCCAACAACTGCTCAATGTAATCTGGCTATTTACACCCTATTTTTGCTCGGCGAACCTAAATATATAAGCTGTGTTCGTTTGGCTCAAATTCTGGGCAATTTATCTCATGACAGTGTCAATCTTTTATTGTGGCGAGAGAACTATACACCCAAGGATTTGTTGGATGAAGTGGCTCCTCAAATCGAACTTGAAGGAGGAACAATCAGTACAGACGATATGGTAATTGACAAGCCTTATAGTCACCCAGCTAAAGCTGAGTTAATCGATTACTTTTACTGGTGGTAAACACAAAAAAGTAGTCAAAGGTATTAACGTAGTTACCTGATATTATACCGATTGTAAAGGAAGGTCAGTTCCCGTTAATTATTGAATCGTTAATAAACAGGAGGGTCAGACAAAACATGAATATTTCTTAGAAATGTTGGACGAAGTAAAAGCTTGGGGATTGAAACCAGAGACAGTCACAGGAGATAGTTGGTATGCTGCCAAAGAAACCATGAATACCCTTAAAGACAAGGGCTTTCGGGGTTTGTTTGCTCCTCATCGAAAATTTGGGTCTGAAACCCCGCCGTTTTACGGCGGCTTTACTGTTAAATATTAGCACATTTACGAAATATATGCTAAAATGTGAGGTATGGAAAAAGCCTATTCTTACCGATTTTACCCGACACCAGAACAAGAGTCGCTATTGCGGCGCACATTGGGCTGTGTAAGATTAGTTTACAACAAAGCTCTCCACGAACGAACACAAGCTTGGCATGAAAGACAAGAAAGAGTAGGATATGCTCAAACTTCTTCAATGCTAACTGATTGGAAAAAGCAAGAAGAATTAGACTTTCTCAACGAGGTAAGCTGTGTACCTTTACAACAAGGGTTAAGACACCTACAAACAGCTTTTACTAACTTCTTTGCTGGTCGTACTAAGTATCCTAACTTTAAGAAAAAACATCAAGGAGGAAGTGCCGAATTTACCAAATCTGCTTTTAAATTTTAAGACAGACAAAGCTATTTAGCTAAATGCACAGAACCTTTACCTATTCGATGGTCAAGACAAATACCAGAAAGCTGTGAGCCAAGTACAGTAACAGTCAGATTACATCCTTCTGGACGCTGGCATATTTCAAT
>NZ_JADBTB010000024.1:0-33500 GCF_020246405.1 Microcystis sp. M083S1 | reverse complement strand
ATCCCCCCTTAATAAGGTGGTTTTGATCCCCCCTTAATAAGGTGGTTTTGATCCCCCCTTAATAAGGTGGTTTTGATCCCCCCTTAATAAGGTGGTTTTGATCCCCCCTTAATAAGGTGGTTTTGATCCCCCCTTAATCCCCCCTTAATAAGGGGGGCTGCGAGCAAGTTGTCTATAAGAGCGTGAATTGTTGGGAAATTTTCAGGTAAACTATCTTCAGTTGTTGGCTAATCCAGAGATTTTTCTCACAGAGCGATCGCTGTTTGAATATCTACTAGGGAGTGATGGACTATACCTTGTAATCTAGCAGTTATTTTGTCTGATTGCTGTTCACTGGTAACATTTTTTCCATGAACTTGATTTAATTTCCTCAGATTAAGATAAAGACTCCAGAAAATCCTATCACCGGCTTTCCAGCTAAGGCTTGTTTTTTCACAAAGATTTAAGCTTATCTCCCTCGGATTGCCATTAAATCTTAACTGGAAGCAATTACCCCAGATTGTTGAAACCATTGGCTAATTCCGGCGGCTAAAACTTGCGCTAATTGTTTTTGTGCCTGAGTATCGGTAATCCATTCAAATTCTTGAGGATTACTCATAAATCCTAACTCTAATAACAATGAAGGACTACTATAGGGACGAGTTAAAGCTAAATTATTCCAAAATACCCCATAGGAAGGACGACTAAGATTTTTGGTTAAATAATCGTGGAGAAAAACCGATAGATCCGCTGCTTGGGGATGATACCAAAATATGCCAATTCCTTGAGTATTTAAGGCATCTCCATCATCAGGCAAAGCATTATAGTGAACCGATAGTGCTAGGGTTGGTTGTAGATTATTAATCATCTCTACCCGTGCTGGTAGGGATAGATCAATGTCCGTTTCTCTGGTTAAATAAACTGTTGCCCCCAATTTTTCTAATTCCTGTTTAATTAATTTAGACATAAGCAAATTAATCTCTTTTTCTGTGTAACCCGTCGGACCGACAGCACCAGTTTCTTTACCTCCATGTCCGGGATCTAATAAAATAACTTTGCCCTGTAAATTATCACTTTTTTCCGGGGGATGACGCAGGGTTAAGATTAAATTTGTCCCCTGGTAACGAAGACTATAACCCCACTGTTGTTTTTGATTAAGATTAAAAGTGTATTCTATCGTGGTCGGGTTGATTTGTCGCCAATCTAAACGTCTTACTAAAGGATTATCCACTAGAAAAATTGTATCGGTTTGGGCAATGGTATTATAAAGAGTCAAAATAAATTTATCATCCTCTTGTCTCACGGCGATGGGTACAGGATGGGAGAGGGGGAAAATAATTTCCGTTGCTTGATTGATACTGCGAGAAGAGAGACCACGAATATTAGCATTATCCAATACCTCATTGACTGTTAAACGGGTTTCTCGCTCTAAAATCCAACCACCATAATCTAAGCGTAACCAATCCCCTTCTTTCCCGGTGACTCTCGCTTTCGTGCCTTGGGGTAAAGGAGTTAAACGGGAATAATCACTACCCGGCCCCGTGCGTGCTACCCCTTGGTCCGCTATAATTTCAATCACTGGTAAATTTTGATCGCTAATAATGTTAATTTCTCCTTGACCTTGTTGACTAATCGAGCGATTATTTAATTGTGCTGTAAAAATAGGTTTTCCTAAGTTAGCCTCTTGCTTAAACTGCTGACAACCTCGATAGTAACCAGTTTTATCCTCGGAATTCGCTTGATTAAGATTAGTTAAAACTGCGGCATTACTAGGCAGTTTTGTGGTTTGAGTTTGGGGTAAAAGAGGTAAGATTTTATCTCCTAACTGCACAGAAACCTGAGCTTGGGGAGTGGCAATCGCACTAAAACAAATCCATTCCCCCACTAACCTCGTCCTATGGACAGAAGGACTGAGAGAGTTATCAGCAAAAGCTAATTCTTGGGGAATAATTGCTTGAGTATCTAGACGAATTATTTGACGATTAATAGTTTGGTTTTGATAGCGAATAGTGAAATTATTTTCGCCAACTTCTAGGGGAAAACTAGGGGCAAAATATCCTTTAGCACTGCGTTGAATCGGTTGATTATTGAGCAAAACTTGACCCGATGGAGGAGCAGAACCAATAAAAAAGATTTTCGAGGCCGTGGTTTGATGATTATCGGGAGGATAAACAATCATTAATGAGGTAGATTTAGCGCTGATGCTGTCATAAAAACCAATTAATAGCACTAAAACTAAACCGATTAAGATATTTTGCCCAAAAGTTCTCACTTTTAACCAGAATGGCCCCATATTATCCCCCTCTTAGCTGACAAATATTATCCTAGGACAAATTCTGGAGGTTTGTTGTTCGTCTTCTCAGTTGCACTGCATTTAAACTGCCTGTGGAAAATAGTAGTACAAATGCTCGAACCCCCACTTCCCCATCACCCCCCGCAACGCGCACGCAGTGACCACCCCATCACCCCATCTCCCTAATTCATAATTCATAATTCATAATTCATAATTCATAATTCATAATTCCCACACCCTGTTTTTGACCCTAATCCTTTATCATCAATATAGATTAACTTTTGTAAAGGAATCGGAGTTATGGCTTTAACCGTTGGAACAATCGCACCGAACTTTACCACCACCGACGATACTGGAAAAACCGTTTCCCTGTCGGATTTTCAAGGTAAAGTCGTAGTTTTATACTTCTATCCCAAAGATGATACCCCCGGCTGCACCAAGCAAGCGCAAAGCTTCCGGGATAACTACGAACAATACCAAGACAAGGAAATAGTAGTCTTCGGGGTGAGCAGGGATGACCAGGGTTCCCATGCACAATTTAAAGAAAAATACAGTTTACCATTCCAATTGCTCGTAGATACCGATGGTGCTATCACC
The DNA here is from genome assembly GCF_020246405.1 of Microcystis sp. M083S1. Lineage (NCBI taxonomy): Bacteria > Bacillati > Cyanobacteriota > Cyanophyceae > Chroococcales > Microcystaceae > Microcystis > Microcystis sp. M083S1. Next base: position 30,631 of record NZ_JADBTB010000024.1, on the reverse strand, counting down.
AAAGCTTATGATGTCGATGGGGGTGGCTATTCTAAGCGCGTCACCTATATCATCGATGCAGAAGGCAAAATTAGCCATGTGGATGACAAAGTGAATACCGCTAGTCACGCATCGGATATTCTCTGTGTGGTCGGTTAATTTTTCCTAAAATTTTTTCTGGGTGTGTTAGGGGGGCCTAATACACCCAATGTTTATTTTCCAATTCACTGATACAATCGACCGCGCCAACTTTGGGGACGGGTAAAAGCAGAGATAAAAATGCGGATAACTGCCAGCGGATCCGCGAGGGGAGATAGCCAAAATAATCCCGAAGATAGATTGACTTTTTTGCCCCGATAGTAGCTAGGAGAGACAGCCAATAAAAGGGCAAAACGAATCAATAACAGCAGCAGGTTTAAAGTCAAAACAATTTTTAAACTCAGGAAATTGTAGCCAAAAATCAAAGCTGTGAGCAGTAAAGGGGTGATAATTATCGGTAATCCCTGAGTAAGAGCTAATAAAGCTAAATCGCCCCATAATTGCCCCTGATAGGAGGCATCTTTGAGGTCAAGGGATCTGCCCCATTCGCGCCAAGTTTCCTTAAGTCCTTCGTACATTCGCACGCGAATCAACTTCGCCCCATCGAGAAATCCCACCCGATAGCCTTTCGTTGCCGCTAGACGGGCGAGGGTGACATCATCGCAAAAAGAACCTTTTGCCCCGCTATAACCGTCTAAAGCCGCTAAAACTGACCGCCGGCAGAGAAAACATTGACCATTGGCCATGACTCGTTGGGGATCTTGCCCGCGCACTCCGGCCGCATCAAAGCGATAGAGCAAAGTCATCAATAAAGCTGGCTGTAACCACCATTCTCCCGGATAGGAGAGGATAAATTGCGGCGACAGGGAAACTAAATCGTAACCTTCTGCGATCGCAGCTTTAACTAAACTGGCGACTAAATTTGCTTGGGGTTGGGTATCGGCATCAATGCCCAAAATCCAGTCACTTTTAGGAGAACTAAACAAAAAACCATTGTGTAACGCCCAGGGACGACCTACCCAATCGGGGGGCAAAGGATCATCGGTTTTCAGGCGAAAGCGGGGGTCTTTTGCCGCTATCTCCTTGACTTTTTCCCGCGTACCATCTTGGGAATTGCTATCGACAATCAGAATTTCTCGCACTTCGTAACTCTGTTGACTCAATCCCTGTAAACAACCGTCAATCCTGGCCACTTCGTTTAATGTCGGCACAATCACGCTTACCGTCCCTAACATCTCCGGGGTGGGGGGTTGGGGAGTCAGGGGAGGACGACGACGCGCCCCTTTTAGCAGACGGGAAAGAAGGATAAAAAAGGCAACAGCCTGAGACAGTAGTAGCCCCAGGCAGAATGCACCGAGAATTATCTCAGTTAACAACTTATTTGGCTCCTCTCACCGAAACAACGGGGATTTTTAGGGTTGTTACTTCGCTTGTCGGCACTGTTTGCCCGGAAGCAACAGCCTTGGCGCGATTATAGAGGAGTGTTAAAGGCAGAATACCGGTGAGTAATCCTAAGAAAATCGGCGGATAAATACCGGCACCCATACTCATGACCGTAGCAAAGCCAAAATTACCCAAATACATCACAAAAGGCAGGGTTAAATCTTGACTTGGCAGTTTCACCGGTTGCACTTGCCAAATTAAAGTGGCTACCGTCATAAAAACACAGCCCGTGCCAAACCAACCGGCAAAATTTTCATAGGGCATCCCAAAGAAGGCCCCCGGTTGTTCCCAAATCCAGAAGGGTATGGTAGTTTGACTCATGGCCGGATCTAGGACAAAATCCCAGGAAGTTAATAATACCGCCCCGATAGCGATCGATCCTAGATTTTGTAGCCATTGGGGTATAGCAAGAGTGGATAAACCAACACGAGCGATGATATAGGCACTAAAACCGAGATAAAACCAAGATAGGGGGATAGTAAAGGGGACTAAACCCGCAATTTTGTAACCTAAGCCCGAAAGATAACGATAATGACCGAAAGGAAAGCCGGTACTGGTTCCTAATAGTTCGCTACAAAGGGATAAACTGATAGCGGGAACCATGAATCCTAACCAGTGCCACACTCCTAGAGTCCGATAGGCATAAACAGCCACGGCTGCCATTCCTAACACCATATACACCACACCCCCCCCAGCCATTGACCAAGCAAAGAAGGTTTTGCCAAAATCTGGTAAATTGGCCACAAATTCGGGATGGGGCAGAACTAGCAACAATCCGGCTAGTCCAAAAGCCATCGATACAATATGACCGATGAGCAGAGCTTTTTCGATCGCAATTAGTCGTCTCATTAAATCTCTAGCACTGCGAAAGGATAATCATTTTCAAGTTTACAAATCTTTATTAAAGAATTATTACGCAGATCGGTCACTTTCGGCAAAAAAGTTTTAGGGGGGCTAGGGAGTTTCCTGTAGTGGTGGTTTAGGAGTCATACTAAATCCTGTTTAGAAGGTATAGGGGAGTGGGAATTATGAATTATGAATTAGGGAGAGGGAAGACCACTTCGTGCGCGTTGCGGGGGGAGGTGGGGAGAGCGGAGCGGGGAGAAACAATTGATAACTTGGGAGTTAATCACACTATTAAAAACGGATTTGGTATCAGCAGGCAGGAGTCAGTGGTCATAATAATCAATCAAATTGTCTATTTGGAGATTTTATCTCAAATGTCGGGGCGAAGACCCTCGCTTTTAGAGACGAGATGAAACCCCGACCAATATAAAACAGCACTTCGACAGGATCAGTGTCCACATTTCGACACATTTCGACAGGCTCAATGTAAAGGATCAATGTAAAGGCTCAGTGACACGAAGAACGATTAAAAATAAGTGTCCAGTCTCCTGACAAAATCTCGAATAACTTCTTCTTTTAAGGGACTTGACCTACTCAGGCTAAATAGCTACTATATAAGTAGAGCAGATAGGGTAATCAACCGATTTAAAAACTCCTGTAGTCTAATCACTACGCTATCTGCACCTTGAAAATCAAAGATCTGGGTTTCTACTCAATAGTTCTAGTTTCTCACCCGCTCGTGATGTAAAATCTTTACAGGAACTAGACAAAGCAGTATTTGGAGTTAACACTTCAATTCAAGCAAACTTTGTAGAAATACAACTATCGTAGGGCATACGAAAAGTAACGCGCAAGCGTGAGAACCACCTCTGGGTTGGATAACGCAAGGCATCTAATTTAAGTGGACTCGATGAACCAAAAATCCCTCGCTTTTAGCGACGGGAGTGTCAAACTTAGTTTTTTCATTTTTTTAACCCCCAAAAATTAATTAGGCAAGAGGCAATGACTAAAAATGCCTGAAAATATATGTTAACAATCATGCTTTTAACCTAAAAAAAGCATTCTAAGATTAAGTCCTCTCGATCACCTAGTAATTGCAGCAGTTCTTAAAAAAACTCTCTCCATCAGACTCACTATAATTAAAACGGTAGCCTAGCTATGTCGGCAGAATCTAGACATCGGCGTTTACTTGCCAATCGATACCAACTGGTCGAGTTGATCGGTAGCGGTGCCATGGGACAAGTATATCGAGCAGAAGATAAACTATTAGGTGGCGTAACCGTCGCCGTGAAATTCCTCTCGCAAACTCTCCTCAACAAAAAAATGCGCGAGCGTTTCGAGCGAGAGGCGACTATTTCGGCACTTTTAGGCGAAAAAAGTATTCATATTGTTAAAGTTCGTGATTATGGTGTAGATGAAAAGGAAGTCCCCTTCTACGTCATGGAATTTTTGCAGGGGGAAAGCATAGGAGAAATCATCAAATATCACCCGCTGCCTCTCCCGCGCTTCTTTCATCTCACCCGTCAGATTTGTTTCGGCATCGAATGCGCCCATAAGGGTATTATCTTCCAAGGCGAGATGTGTCCGATTATTCACCGGGACATCAAACCTAGCAATATTATCGTGATTCAGGACTCAGGATTAGGGGAATTGGTGAAAATTCTCGATTTTGGCATCGCTAAACTCATCCAATCGGGAGAATCCCAAACCCAATCGTTTATGGGAACCTTAGCCTATTGTTCCCCAGAACAGATGGAAGGTAAAGAACTCGATCATCGTTCCGATATCTACAGTTTTGGGATTATGATGTACGAGATGATCACGGGAGAAACGCCCGTTTTTCCCGATAATCCCTCCTTTGGCGGTTGGTATGAGGTTCACCACTACGTTGAACCCCGTCCCTTTAATCCTAGCTTGCAATTACCGCCAGAATTAGAACAGTTAATCCTGCGCTGTTTAGCCAAAGCACCCAGCGATCGACCGCAAAGTGTTACAGATATACTACAACTTCTCGAACGACTCGAACCCCTAGTCAAAAATAATCAACCCAATAAATTGCATCGTATCGGTGAAATAGTCAAAAAAATCGACGATTACACCAGCAAAACTAAAACCCTTGATGATTTAGATCGAACCAGTGTTTCTGGTGCTAATGGGAAGGATATCTGTCTCAAGTCCAGTTGGCCCGAGGATAAACCGCGCCAAAAAATCGTCTTCTCACGCTGTATCAAGGCTGCTGACGGCATTTTTGCCAGTTTATGGGTAATGTTGGCTCGAGAAGATATCCCCGTCCGGGTTGCTAGTGTCCGTTATAATCAATTCCTCTTTTTACCCACACCCCACCCGATGATTCTCTGGATTACTGTCCTCTATCATCGTCAACAGGGGCCGCGCTGGTTGCCCTGTTATTTGGACTTAAAAACCCCCCAGGGTCAAAAAATGACCAAAACCCTCGGCGAAACCGGTCAATACTCGATTTTATTTTTCTCCCTCGAAGGCGGCAATATCTGCGAAAATGTGATCACCGCCAATATTCCCGCCAATCAATGCCAAAATTTGCAGCAATGGCTGACCGATAGTCAATTTGCCCAGATTGGCAGCCCACAAATTAGCAAGCGGATGTTAAAACACAAACTCCAGGAACTTAAACCCAAAATTCTGGCCAAATTAGCCTCAGAATTACCCCCGCATCCCTAAAAAATTAGGGAGGCATTAACTAGGGTCTGCTGAAAAAGTTTTTCCTAGGGGCAGGGTGTAGGGTGTGGGGTGTGGGGTGTGGGGTTTTACCCATTTTCATCGGGTAAATTACCTAATTTTCAGGGAAAAAGTCCCTGAATTTTCCCCCCGACCACTCCCATATCTGGTACTTTTTGATTGACAAAAAGTCTAAAAGTCTTACCCAACAAGGTTTTTAGATTTATTCAGCTAACCCTATCTACTCACCCAGATTACAGAGGTCGATAGACACGGTAATCAATATTGGGGAAAATATTATCGATTTCCTCGACTTTTTGCAACCAACCAGAGTCAATCTTCTCGGATTTCACATCTTCATAGATTTTATTTAACCGCAGCAGGTGGGAACGAGTGCGCCGGACAGCATAGGGAACCATTGTACCGGTTCGCATAATAAAGGCCCAGTCAGAAGATTGCGCTAATAATAACTCCCGGGCTGCCTGATTTAAAGCCCGTTCCTGTAATTCATCCTCCGCTTCGTGATGACTTAATTCAATCATCCGTTCCGTGCCTTTGTGTAGGTGAGGATAGATCCAAGCGTTAGTTTCATTCAGCCAGTATTCATGGAAACCCTTATAACCCCAACTGGATTGGGAAGGACGACAGACCTGCTGAGTCGGGTTAGCCCGGAGATAATCGGCTAAATGGGTCATTTGGTAGATATTTTGGTCATACCAAGACTTACGGAACAGAAAATCAATAAACCAGGGTCCCTCATACCACCAGTGACCGAATAACTCGGCATCGTAGGGAGAAACAACCAGGGGAGGACGGCCCATAATTCCCGCTAAACTCTCCACTTGCCGCTCGCGATTATACATAAAATTGCCCGCGTGTTCGGCGGCTTTTTCTTTGGCCCAGTAAGGGTCATAAAGCCCTTTTTCCGATAAACCACCGTCCCGGCTAGTAATTTTATGGTATTTGATGCCTATATTCTTGCGTTGACCGTTGGGCATGATATAGGGCTTAATATACTCGTATTCCGCTTCCCAGCCCAAATCTTTATAGAATTCCCGATAAACTATATCCCCCGGATAACCGACTTGGGAAGACCAAACCTGTTGAGAAGATTCGTGGTCACGACCGAAAGCAGCCACCCCGGTTTCCGTGAAAATGGGCGCGTAACTGCCGTAACGGGGGCGAGGACGACCGTAGAGAATACCGTGGCCATCGACGAGGAAGTAACGAATGCCCGCATCGGCTAACATTCTTTCTACCCCTTCGTAGTAGGCACATTCCGGCAACCAAATGCCCTTGGGACGACGACCGAAATTTTCTTCGTAGTGTTGACAGGCCACCTCAATTTGCGCCCAGACCGCTTGTGGGTACATTTTCATCAGGGGCATATAACCGTGAGTCGCACCACAAGTGATAATTTCTAGGTTATTACTGTCAAGGAATTGTTTAAAAGCTTTGACCAGATCTCGATCGTATTTTTCCCAAGTTTGTCGGATACTTTGGAAGGATTCAGCGTAATATTCGGCTAAGTAGCGAATATGGCCATTGTGTTGATTATGGTCGATTTCTTTAGCAATTAATTCTTCTAACTTACCTAAGTGTTCTTCATAACGCTCTTGCAGTAACGGATCCCGCAGCATCGACACCAACGGCGGAGTCATGCTCATGGTCATTTTAAAATCGATACCGTCCCGCTTGAGACCTTCAAAAACTTGCAGCAGAGGGATGTAGGTTTCTGTGATTGCTTCGTATAACCATTCTTCTTCGAGGACGTAATCGCTTTCGGGATGGCGGACGAAAGGGAGATGCGCGTGGAGAACTAGGGCAACATAGCCAAAAGCCATAGGATTTCTTCTTAGAATTAAGGAATAAAACTTTAAGATTAGGTTGAGTAGATTTTATACTATCTTAAGCTTCTACAATAAAGAATATGATAAAAGTCGATCGATCGTCGATCGATCTCGTCAATCCCTAGGTTTACTAATTTTCCGATGCTCCCATCTAACGAGCCACTGACTGCTTTAGGGAGAGAGACGACAACGCCTCTCTCGATTCAACTTTTGCTGTTTGTTGATGACCGTCCCAGTTCTCAAGAAATTATCCGTCAAATTCAGGCCTATCTCCAGTCTTTAAAGTCTGATTACCCGATTGACCTACAAATCATCGAAATTCGCCAGCAACCTCATTTAGTCGAACATTTTCGCCTTGTAGCTACCCCCGCCTTGGTCAAAATTGCCCCCGGCCCCCGCCATACCCTCGCGGGCAGTAATCTGGTGGAACAGTTTAAAAAATGGTTGGTACGTTGGCAAAAAGCGATTAAAGAGGAGGTCAAAAATCATCACGCTGATGATGCACAACTTCAAGAGGTGGAACATTCGGGCGAACTCATCCGCATCGCCGATGAGGTTTTTCGTCTCAAACAGGAAAAGGAAGAATTATTAGAACAATTAAAATTTAAAGACCAAATTTTGGCTATGTTAGCCCACGATTTACGCAGTCCTCTTACCGCCGCTTCCATCGCCGTGGAAACCCTCGAATTAGCCTATCATCAACCAGATACTGAGCGCAGTCTGCAATTACGAGAACAACTGCACCAACAGGCCCGCAAACAGTTCCGGATTATGAACCGTTTGATTACGGATATTCTGCAAGCTTCTAAGAGCATGGCGGCGCAATTCACTCTCCAACAGAGTAAATTCTATCTGCAAGCCCTCTGTCAGGAAATTTTGTCCCAATTTACCGATACTTTTCAGGAAAAGACTTTAATTCTCCAAAGCGATATCCCCCAAGATCTGCCCCCCGTCTATGCTGATGAGGAGTTAATCCGACAGGTGATTATTAATCTCTTGGAGAATGGCATCAAATATACCCCCGCCGGCGGCGCAATTACCCTTTCTGTCCTCCATCGTACTACTCAAAAAGTACAAGTGAGCATCAGTGATACCGGCCCCGGCATTCCCGAAGAAAAACAAGAGCATATTTTTGAGGGTCATGTGCGTCTCAAACGGGATGAGGGTAAAGAAGGTTATGGCATCGGTTTATCGGTCTGTCGCAAGATTATTCGCGCCCACTACGGTCAAATTTGGGTGGATAGTGTCCCCGACCACGGCAGTAGTTTTCACTTCACCCTGCCAGTTTATCGCTAAAATGCTCCGCCAACCAATGATCAATGTCCCCTAAAACTAAGTCGGGGATTTCCCAGGGGAACAGATGGGCCGTATCCGGGTAACATTTCCACTGAGACAGTTTCAGTTTTGCCGCCGTTTCTTGGCTCGAGGCACTGGTAATATGGCGATCATTTGCCCCCGCCAGAACCAAGCAGGGAATTGTGATTCTGTCAAGAGATTTTAAACAATTGTAACTTTTTTTTAAAGCCCGATTTAAAGCGCGATCAGCAGCTGGAGAAGTGCCTAAGTAGGCGGTAACAGCATCTTGAGCGAGATATTGATAGGATATCGCTTGATGTTGTGAAAAAAGGTACTGAAACAGCGAACGACGGGCAAAAGTATCAATATTCCAACGCCATCCCGGTTTGATCTGATTGAGAATTGCCGCCATCCCCGTCAAAATCAGATCCGTGGTGGTGATAGGAGGATGACTACCCCAAGGCCGCGCAGCCGAAGCCACGAGAATTAAACCAGGAAAGCGATCGGGATGGCGCAATACTAATTCCAGTGCGATTATACCCCCCAAAGACCAACCGAGAATTAAACATTGCTGGATTTTTTGGCGATCGAGCAGCTCGATTAAATCCTCTAGATGTTCTTCTAGCTGAAAATCCAGGCGATAACGACTTTTACCGTAGCCGCGCAGATCCGGGGCCAGGGTTTGCCAACGTTGGCAAAAATGATCGGTAAATACAGACATACTACCTGCCGAACCGGGATGACCGTGCAGACAGAGAATCGGATAGCCATTACCTTTAATGTTAACGTTTAGAGCGATCGACATTGAGCAGTTATCAGTTATCAGTTATCAGTTATCAGATTTGAGTTTTAAGTGAGCAGTATATATTAAGCGAGCAGTATTAAATAGTGTTTGCTGAATAAATCTAAAAACCTTGTTGGGTAAGACTTTTAGACTTTTTTCCCCTCAAAAAGTGCCAGCACTTGGAGTGTTCGGGGGGAAAATTCAGGTACTTTTTCCGCGAAAATTAGGTAATTGACCCTCTGAAAACGGGTAAAACCCTACACCCTACACCCCACACCCCACACCCCACACCCTACCCCCACGAAAAACTTTTTGCCGCAAACCCTAAATAGCAGTTTCCTGCTGTCTTTTCACTGTTCACTGTTTACTGATCACTGATTATTGACTGGGATATATGGGTGATCGAGTCTCTGGTAAGTCATACTAGAGAATGGGAGAGAGTTGGTCTAGAGGTTGCGGGATCATTTGATCAATGATTCCGAGGAAAGTCCGAACTCCCGAAAGACCACACTTGCTGGATAACGTCCAGTGCGCGTGAGCGTGAGGATAGTGCCACAGAAAAATACCGCCCCCTTTTTTCAGTAATCAGTAAACAGTAATCAGTAACGAAAGTAAATTTACTGATAACTTTCCACTGATAACTGATAACTGATAACTGATTGGGGGTAAGGGTGCAAAGGTGCGGTAAGAGCGCACCAGTAGTATCGAGAGGTACTGGCTCGGTAAACCCCGGTGGGGAGCAAGGTGGAGGGACAAAGGTTGGTCTTTTTCCTGTCCCGTTCTTAGGAACCGCTTGAGGTAATTGGTGACAATTATCCCAGATAGATAACCTCTATTCCAACAAAGGTAAAAGCAATTTTACTGCTGTTGGGAAATACAGAATTCGGCTTATGTCTGACTCTCTCCTTTAAGTAGTCATGCAAAATAAATTTCCTAGTGAAGACAGGCAAGAGGCAATAGGCAAGAGGCAAAAGCTTTATCGAAATGTGTAATTAATTTTGCTTAGGTACTTATCAGTTATCAGTTATCAGTTATCAGGAGTCAGTATTCAGTATTCAGGAGATAGGAGATTGCTTTTATTTATTCTCCCCACACCCCACACCCCACACCCTACACCCTACACCCTACACCCCACACCCTACACCCCACACCCCTGCTCCCCGCTCCCATGTCCTTAAGTGATCCGCGTCGCCAAAAACAATTAAAAACCCTAGTGGAAAAGCTGGGTTTATCGGCTGATGTCCCCGTCAGATGGGATTTATTAGATTTGGCCCTAACTCATCCCAGTGTTTCCCGTGATAAGAATTATGAACAATTGGAATTTGTGGGCGATTCTGTGGTAAGACTCGTGGCGGCGGAGGTATTGTTAGAAACCTATCCGGAGGCCCTAGTGGGAGAATTTGCTGCGCTGCGATCGATGATGGTTAGCGATCGCACTCTGGCGGAATTTGCGGATCGCTACGGTTTCGAGCGTTATTTGTTGGTATCAAGTAGTACGAGTATCGATCAAGCGGGGAGAATTTCGCGACTAGCAGACGCTTTTGAGGCGGTCTTGGGAGCATTATATCTTAGTACACAGACAATGATTTTAGTGCGTTCTTGGTTAGATGAGCCACTGCGGGAAAAAGCGGCCGAAATTCGTCGAGATCCGGCCCGACAGAATTATAAGGATGCCTTGCAGGAGTGGACACAAGCAACATACAAAAAACTGCCGCAATATTTAGTAAAAGAAATCAATGGCTTAGATCAAGAACGTTTTTGTGCGGAAGTGTGGTTAAATGAGCAGAAATTAGGAGTGGGAACTGGCAGAAGCAAAAAAGCGGCGGAACAGGCAGCGGCTAAATCAGCTTTTCTAGAAGTGGTTAAAGGCTAAATGCGGGCATTTTTGCCTAACGAACGAATTGCCAGAGGCGAATTTTAAAATCATAATTACCACTAGCCAAATACTGCCCATCGGGACTAAAAGCTAGGGATTCCACCCAGTCGGAATTATTATCAAACCAAGCTAACTGTTTACCCGTCGTCACATCCCATAAACGCACACCGTCATTACTGGCACTAGCGAGAATTTGTCCGTTAGGATGGAGTGCCAGGGAGCGAATTCGGGCCGTATGACCGATGAGAGTAAATAATAACTTATTATTGCTCGTATCCCAGATTTTAATCGTGCGGTCTAAACTACCCGTAATTAAATTTTTACCGTCGGGAGTGTATAAAAGCTTGCTAACCGCTTGGGGATGGGCGGAAAATTTCGACAGAAATTTGCCCTCGCGGATGTCCCAAAAATTTACCTCACCGTTTTCATGACCACTGGCAAGGGTGAAACCATCGGATTTCACCCCTAGGGAATAAACAAAATTACCCACCCAATTTAAACGATAGAGGGGACGGCGGGGGGGTTGCACTGTCCAGAGGCGAATTCCTTCCAAACCACCACTAATTAACGTTTTACCATCGGGAGTAACGGTGAGGGCGAGGACAGTATTACCGTGTTCGAGGGAAACTCCTAAATACTTGCCTTCCACCAGATTCCAAAAATTAATCGAACCATCTAAACCGCTACTAACTAATAATCTTTCGTTGGGACTAATGGCTAAAGCTTTGACGCTGGTCCTTTGGGCGCGAGTTTGGGAAACTTTTTGCCCCGTTTTTACCGACCAAATTCTCAGGAGAGGATCCGTATCACTACCACCAGCGAGAACCAATTGGTTATCGGGGCTGAAAATCAGAGCATTAGGGGTGGATTGTTGCCCTTCTAAGGTTTTAGCGAGGGTAAGTCTGCCTAAACCTTCTACTAGGATAGTTTCTGGGGTTTTTTGGCCACTTTCAGCTGCGGGTTTAGGGGGTGCAATGGGACTTTGGGCCTGACTAAGCTGATGTTCTCCGATTGTCAGCGTGGTTAAGACAGTGACCACAATTGCCCCGACAAGTTTCTCCCCACCTATAAATCGGAATTTCATAAATTTAGTTGAATATTAACGGTGCTATAGATTCTAGCCTTTGAGGGGATTGACTGCCAAGCAAGGTCAGATTTTTGAGCTAAGAAGGTCGATTTTTTTCGTTTTTCAGGGTTGGTAAAGCTACTTGACCCGATTGGGGCGGTAAATAGTATCTTGCCGCTTCTTCTTGGTTGATTTGCTGGCTTTTTTGGCTCTGTTGCCACCTGGCGAAGATAGCGATCGCCATAATCGTTGCCCCTAAAGATAGCAGTGTCCATCTTTGTCCTAGAACCCCGATGATGACATCTACTGCCGCTGCGGTAAAGATAAAGCTAGTTATTGGTTCTTGACGGTAAGCTTTCTTGAGAAAACGCGGCCAGAGGAGATTACTCATTTTATCTATTATTTCTACGGTTTCGATAATTCCAGCTTATCCTATCACCCTGAAAAATGTTGTTGATCGGGTGATGGGGGTTTTTCAGTAATCAGTAATCAGTGAACAGTAATCAGTAAGAAAAATAGTATTGTAAAGTATTAGGAACCCTAGGGGCTAAGTTTTGCCGCCAATTCCCCGTCCGACTTTTAGCCATCAATACTGTCCACCACGCTGAGAAAATCGTTGTGGATTAGCTCGGCGATAAAATTCTCCGGGTCGGTGATGGGAACAGTAACGCCTTGGCTGGCTACCATCTGTGCGGCCATCCGAGTCATGAAGTCCTGTCTTGTTTCCGCCATTCTACCCTGACATTGTTGTAATTTTTCTACCAATTCCAGTGGGGAATCGGCCACCAGTTTATCTCCCTCGCGGGTGACATAAATTGTCATCTTTCCTACCTCCTAAATGATCGGGAACGAGAATTCGGCACTACTAAACTACTTCTTTTCTCGCTATCATCATGGCTAGTTAGTTAGTCCCATCCTCGTCCGTCTTTCCCTATTTCCATTATTTGTTCTGGCTTGTCGCCTGGTAATTATTATTATCGCCAAAATAAAAGGATAAATTTGTCAATCTTTGTAACGAAAAATCAAGAAAAACTGTTCTCACCGTATCGCCCTGAACCTTTGCGGAGAAATTTGTTACAATAAATACAAAGGGAACTCCCCGCGCTGGCTTCCATCCCTAGTAAAAAATTGGCGGGGTAGGGAGCGGAAGTGAATAGTCCCGATCGGGGAGGCACTTGTCAGAGTTTCCCGCTTCCTTTAGTTTTAGGGGGAAAAGCCATGAAATCTGGAACATTATTATCGCCCGATCGACCGCTGCCAGAATTTCTCCGGTCAGCTATCCAAGACCGCTTTCCGGGGAAAGCGCTCGATGACCTCAGCGTCCGCTACTATGAAAGCGTCGAGGATGTGGGATACGAGTATTTTAATGATCGGGTGTTGCCGGCCTGTAGCGATGAGCCTGTCGTCCGCTATCTCGGCCCATTTATATCCTACGTCCGTCTAGGAGAAGCGTTAGTTTTGGATCGGCAAGATGGTCTTGTGGTTTACGAAACCGATCGAGATGTTCCCTGCACGGAAACTGGACCCTTCTGGTTGGTGACTCCTAAATCGCGCTGAAAAACCAAACCCAAGTTAAGCAGCTGAATTGGGAAAACTTAATAGTTAGGGTTGGCTGAATAAATCTAAAAACCTTGTTGGGTAAGACTTTTAGACTTTTGGGAAATCGAAAAGTACCGGATATGGGAGTGATCGGGGGGAGAATTCAGGGACTTTTTCCCTGAAAATTGGGTAATTGACCCCCTCAAAATCGGTAAAACCCTACACCCCACACCCCACACCCTGCCCCCACGAAAAACTTTTTGCCGCAAACCCTAGGTAAGACTCGACGGGTGGAGTCGGCAAGGGACAAAACCCGTCGCATTTTTATAACGCCTGCGATCGCAACCAAGCCACGGGTAGATAGAGCATTTTCTTGGCTAAAGGCACGAAGGCACGACGGGCGAAGACATCATAATTATTTGCTTCAATTACGTCTAAAATGCCTTGATAAAGCAGTAAAGCCGCCCAAACCGGCCAACGGGAATCGGGATTAAGGGCGCGGATCCCCCTTTCGGCGGAATCGTAGTAATAACGAGCGCGCTCAATTTGGAAGCGCATTAACGCCTGCCAACGGTGATCATTAACCCCTTTGAGTAAATCGTCTTCGCTGTAGTTAAAACGCTCTAAATCCTCTAAAGGTAGATAAATCCGCCCACGATGGACATCTTCCCCCACATCCCGCAAAATATTGGTTAATTGATTGGCAATACCGAGATCGATCGCTTCTTCTTGGGGAATATAGACGCTTTGATTGCGTCGCCAAGGAGCCGAGCGATCGCCATCTTCCAATCCTAACACCGCGCTGGACATTAACCCCACCGTTCCCGCCACCCGATAGCAGTACAGTTTTAGTTCATCAAAGGTTTGATAACGACTGCGATAGAGGTCCATCTGTTGCCCGGCGATCATATCCCGAAAGGGTTGGATATCCATGGGGAACTTTTCTAGAGTATCCACGAGAGCAACATCGGCATCCTCAAGGGCAACCCCAGAAAAGACAGTTTCTAGCTGTTTTTCCCATAAATCGAGGGTTTCAGGGGTAGTTAACCGGGCTTGGGGTCCATCGACCAGTTCATCGGTACGACGACACCAGACATAAATTGCCCAGATCGCTTGACGTTTTGCTTTCGGCATCAGGAGAGTACCGAGATAAAACGTTTTGGAATACTTCTCTGTAATCCGGCGACAGAGTTCGTAGGACTCCGCAAGGGAGACGAGGGGTTTGGTGGGGTGGGTCGGTTTTGGCAATTGGAGCATTCTGCTGGGGCGGAATGATTGACTTAGATTAACGGCGAACTGTGGCTAATGATATAGCATTGTCTCACTCAAGGCCATTTTCGTCATTAGTCCCTAGCCAGAGAATTAACGAGCGCTGGACACTGGTGTGGATTGGTTTTTATTCGGGTTTAGCGGTGCTGCGGGGTGATCTTTGCTGATCACTGCTGCCGCTAATTTTCCTGATAAAACCGCTCCTTCCATGCTTCCTAAATATTTTTGCATGGTATAGTCACCGGCGAGATAAAAATTCTCGATCGGAGTTTTCTGAGAAGGTCGATAAGCTTGTCGGCCAGGGGTGGCTTTATAAACTGATCGAGGAGTTTTCACCAGATGATATTTTAACAATTGACTGGGATTATCGCCAGTAAAATGTTGAGGAAAGAGTTTTTCTAGTTCTTTCATCGTGGCGGCGATAATTTCTTGATCGGATTTAGTAATCCAATCGTGAGCGGGAGCGAGAACTAATTCTAACATCGAGCGATCGGGGTTAGCGTATTCTTTACAGGTGTTGCTCATGTCAGCATAAACACTGAGTAAGGGCGAACGGGAGAATAATAAATGATCGATGTCGGTTAGTTTGCGATCAAACCAGAGGTGTAAATTAATGACGGGAACTCCTTCTAATCCTTCTAGTTTTTGAAAGAATTTATCTTCTTGCCAAGGCTTAGGCAGTAAAACTTTTAGAGGATCTACTGGCATCGCCGAAACATAAATATCTGCTTCAAAAAGATAATCTTCCCCACCGTCTAAACCGCGCATTAAGAAGGCTTTAACTGTGCCGTCTTCATTTAAGAGTATCTCTTTTAAAGGGGCATTTAAGCGCACTTCGCCACCTCTAGCGCTGATGTAATCGACTAAAGGTTGGCAGAGTCTTTCCGGGGGTGAACCGTCGAGAAAAGCCATTTTTGAGCCATTTTTCTCCTGTAAAAAGCGGTTGAGGGCTGTTAGTAGAATTGTGGCGGAAATCTCGTTAGGATCGATAAAGTTTAGGGCTTTCGACATAGCGATAAACACTTCTTTTTCTACCCTAGGGGGGATGTTTTGTTTCTCTAACCATTCCGACCAAGAATATTTATCCATCTCCTCGACGTAACTTTGGCCTTTAACAATGGCAGGGATTAAACCGAGTCCAAATTTAATTTTTTCCTCCCAAGTTAACATATCGTTATTGCGGAGAATGGCAACAATACCGTTAATTGGGGCGGGAATATCAGGGAAGTCAAACCGCGAATAGGTCCCTGGTTTTTCCGGCTGATTGAAGATCATCGAGTGTTCTTTCCACTGTAAACGATCCTCTATGCCTAATTCTTGGAATAATTGCAGCATATTGGGATAAGCGCCAAAGAAGATATGTAAACCGGTTTCGTACCAGTCCCCATCGGCATCTTTCCAAGCGGCAATTTTTCCCCCTAATACATCGCGACGTTCCAGTACGATGGGCGTATGTCCCGCATCGACAAGGTATTTCGCACAAGATAATCCGGCTAGTCCCGCACCAGCGATCGCAACTCGCATCGTTTCCTATCTACTCTCTAATGTCTTGTCTTTATCACATTCGCTATTATACTTCACATTTCGTTACATTTTTTTTCAGATTGTCGAGAAGGCAGGGGGCAGGAGGCAAAAGGTAGGAGACAGGAGATTATTTTTATTTATTCTCCCCATTTCCCCACACCCGTTCGGACCTCGGCCTGAGTTCAGCGTTCGACAAAAGCTCACGGGCGAAGCCCACACCCCACTTCATAATTCATAATTCATAATTCATAATTACCCCTCCCCACTTCCTTGATGACTGATAACTGTTTGCTGGTCACTGATAACTGCTTACTGATAACTGATTACTGGTCACTGCTTACTGGTCACTGATAACTGATAACTGATATTGTGATATGTAATTAGCTTAATTCGCTTACCTTTTTAGTTCACGCGTACACCCTCTTCAATTGATCGCTATGACTTTTCCCACTACGTCACCTCAAGTCTCGGAAATAGAGAATAATCGTGCTTGGCATAATTTAACTGGGGAACAAACCCTCGAAATCCTGAGAACCAATGGGGAAACCGGCTTAATTGAGGACGAAATTGTTAAAAGAAAAGATATTTTCGGTTTAAATGAACTAAAAGAAACGGGGGGACGTAGCCCGTTAATGATTTTATGGGAACAGTTTACTAACATTATGTTAGTGATGCTGATTGCCGTGGCGGTGGTTTCGGCAGTTTTGGACTTAAAAAAAGGGGAATTTCCCAAAGATGCGATCGCTATTTTTACAATTGTTATTTTAAACGGTATTTTAGGATATTTACAGGAAAGTCGGGCAGAAAAGGCTTTAGCCGCCCTTAAGCAGTTATCCTCGCCGAAAGTCCGGGTTATTCGTAATGGTAGCACCTTTGAAGTGGCGGCCAAGGAACTTGTCCCCGGGGATATCATGTTGCTGGAAGCGGGGGTACAAATTGCCGCCGATGGCAGATTATTAGAAGCACAAAACCTGCAAATCCGGGAAGCTGCCTTAACGGGGGAAGCGGAATCGGTGAATAAACAAGCACAGAAGGTTTTACCGGAGGATGCCTCTTTAGGCGATCGCATTAACCTCGTCTATCAGGGTACAGAAGTAGTACAGGGGCGGGGGAAAGTGGCGATTACCAAGACGGGAATGGATACGGAAATCGGTAAAATTGCCGCCATGTTGCAAGGAGTAGAAAGTGAACCAACTCCCCTACAGCAGCGAATGTCGCAGTTAGGTAACGTTTTAGTGAGTAGTTCCCTAGCTTTAGTGGCTCTAGTCGTGCTTGGGGGCGTAATTCGCTTTGGTTGGCAGTTTTTTGAATCATTCCTCGAAACTTCCCTCAGTATGGCTGTGGCCGTTGTTCCCGAAGGTTTACCGGCAGTGGTAACGGTGACATTGGCAATTGGAACCCAAAGAATGGTGAGAAGACAAGCTTTAATCCGTAAATTGCCGGCAGTGGAAACTTTAGGCTCTGTAACGACGATTTGCTCCGATAAAACCGGAACTTTAACTCAAAATAAAATGGTGGTGCAGAAAGTTAATACTTCCGAGCAGACAATTACTGTCACGGGGGAAGGTTACGCGCCTATCGGTGAGTTTAATGGTGTTAGTGAAAGTGATCCCGAACTACAGGCAATTTTAACGGCTTGTGTGCTGTGTAATGATGCACTTTTGCAAAATAAAGCGCAAGAATGGTTAATTTTAGGCGATCCCACCGAAGGAGCTTTACTGACGTTAGCGGGTAAAGGAGGACTATATCGGGAAGCATTAGCACCCAAAAGCCCTCGTTTAGGCGAATTTCCCTTTTCTTCCGAAAGAAAGAGAATGTCAGTAATCTGTGAGAATGCCCAGTTAGGTTTGGGGGATTCTGCCTATTTAATGTTTACCAAAGGCTCACCAGAATTAATTCTCGAACGTTGTTCTCTGATCCAAGTTGGGGCGGAAAGTCAACCCTTAACAGCTGAACAAAGAAGCCGTATTTTGGCACAAAATGACGAAATGGCGGGTAATGGCCTACGAGTCTTAGGTTTTTCCTATAAACCGATGACAGAAGTGCCAGAAGCGGAAAGAGAAGATAGTGAGGAACAATCCCTGGTTTGGTTGGGATTGGTGGGAATGCTCGATGCACCCCGCAAAGAAGTTAAAGAAGCGGTTGCCCTCTGTCGTCAAGCGGGAATTCGTCCGATTATGATTACTGGAGATCACCAATTAACCGCCAAGGCGATCGCATTTGAATTAGGAATTGCCGCTCCCGGGGAGCGAGTAATCACCGGTAAAGAATTAGAAAAAATGTCTCAGAATGATCTAGAGAGAGAGGTAGATGGTGTGAGCGTCTATGCTCGTGTTTCTCCCGAACATAAGCTGAGAATCGTCCAAGCTTTGCAAAAACGGGGCAAATTCGTCGCCATGACGGGGGACGGGGTGAACGATGCTCCGGCACTAAAACAAGCGGATATCGGCATCGCCATGGGCATTACCGGAACTGATGTCAGCAAAGAAGCCAGCGATATGATTTTGCTGGATGATAATTTTGCCACCATCGTCGCTGCCACTGAAGAAGGGCGCGTGGTTTACAGTAACATTCGGCGCTTTATTAAATACATTCTCGGCAGTAATATTGGCGAGGTTTTAACGATTGCAGCGGCTCCTCTGCTCGGTTTAGGCGGTGTACCCCTTTCTCCCTTGCAAATCCTCTGGATGAACCTTGTCACCGACGGTTTACCGGCTCTGGCTCTGGCAATGGAACCCGCCGAACCTAATGTGATGAAACGTCCACCTTTTAGCCCCCGGGAAAGCATTTTCGCTCGCGGTTTGGGTTGGTATATGATTCGCATCGGTGTGGTGTTTGCGATTCTGACCATTATTATGATGGCTTGGGCTTACCAATATACTCAGGCAACCCCCGAAATCGGAGATCCTGGACGCTGGAAAACCATGGTATTTACTACCCTCTGTTTAGCACAAATGGGTCATGCTTTAGCGGTGCGTTCCCATACCCAGTTAGCTGTGCAAATGAATCCCTTCTCTAATCCTTACATTATTGCCGCCGTGGGCTTGACAACGATCCTACAATTGTTGTTAATTTATGCTCCTCCTCTACAAAGCTTCTTCGGCACTCAATGGATTAGTGGCACAGAATTATTAATCTGTTTTGGATTTAGTGCCTTAATGTTTGTTTGGATCGAGTTGGAGAAGTTATTTATTCGCTGGTTCATGACGAAAAAATAAATCAATGCCAACACCAATTATTCTGACTTTAACGGTTTTAGTCGTTGCTTTAGTCGCTTTCGTGGCGGAATGGCTACCGGTAGATTTAACCGCTTTATGCGTGGCGATTGTCCTGATTCTTTTGGGTTTAGTTACTCCCGAAGAAGGTATCGCCGGATTTAGTAGTTCTGCTACGGTGACGGTGATGGCGATGTTTGTGCTTAGTGCCGGAATTACTCGCACGGGAGTGATTCAAGTAATTCGCGATCGCTTGCTGGCTTGGGGGGGAAAAAGTCCCCACCAACAGGTATTTGTCCTAGGGGCATTAGTGGGGCCGATTAGTGCTTTTATTAATAACACGGCAGTGGTGGCAATCTTTTTACCTATCGTTGAAGATTGGTGTAAAAAACAAAAAATTTCCCCTTCTAAGTTATTAATTCCCCTTTCCTACGCCACGGTTTTAGCGGGGATGATTACCGTGGTGGGGACTTCTACTAACATTCTCGCTAGTGGTATTTCTGCCAAGCTGGGTTATGGGGAATTTAGTTTATTTCAATTCACTGCTTTAGGATTAGTCACTTTTTTAGCAGGTTTGATTTATTTAACAATTTTTGCTCCGAAATTATTACCTGATCGCAAATCTTCCACCGGGGAATTTTTAGACGATGATTACGGTTCTAAAGTATATCTGAGTGAGGTAATTATTACCCCTCGTTCTAATCTTATTGGTCAAACTTTATCCCAAAGTGGACTACAAAGAAAGTTTAATTTTGATGTGTTGGAATTAATCAGAAATAAGGTACATTTATCCCAACCTTTAGCTGATAAAGTTCTCAATGCTGGCGATATTTTAATCGTTCATAGTAGTCGGGAAGAACTATTAAAAATTAAAGATGAACGAGGCTTAGAAATCTTTGCCGATGTCAAATTTCAGAAAGGAGATATTGAATCGACAATTACTACAGGTGAGGAAAAATTAGCCGAGGTTTTGATTCTCTCTAATTCCCGTTTAATTGGGACAACTTTAAAAGATTTGAAATTCCGTCAGCGTTATAACGCAACAGTTCTAGCGATTAGACGTGGTTCGGAATTACTACAAGGAAGATTGGGGAAAATTCCTTTAAAGTTTGGCGATTTGCTCTTAGTTCAGGGACCAAAACAGAGTTTTATTGGTTTACAAACCACGCGAGAATTATTAGTCTTAGAAGAAAAAGATATCGAATCCCTGCGAAAGGATAAGGGGATTATTGCTTTAATGATTACTTTGTTGGTGATTATTATTGCCGCTTTTGATATTCAACCAATTCTCGTCACCAGTTTAGTTGGGGTGGTTTTAATGGTAATTACTGGCTGTCTAAAACCCGGGGAAGTCTATGGTTCCATTCGTTGGGATATTATCTTTTTATTAGCGGGTTTAATTCCCCTGGGTACTGCCATGGATAACTCAGGAACGACTAAATGGTTAGCAGATAATTTAGTGGCTATCGGCGGCCATCTTTCGGGGTTTTGGATCTTAGTTTTCTTCTATCTAATTACCTCAGTTTTGACTGAAATCCTCTCTAATAACGCCGCCGTGGTGTTAATGATTCCCGTCGCCGTGGAAGTGGCGAAAACTTTGGGTTTAAATCCTTTGGCTTTTATGTATGCTGTCACCTTTGCTGCTTCTAATAGTTATCTAACACCGATTGGCTATCAAACTAACACCATGGTTTATGCCCCCGGGGGCTATAAATTCCTCGATTTTACCCGTTTGGGTGCGCCCCTAAATTTAATTTTGACGATTTTAACCCCAGTTTTAATCGTGGTGTTTTATGGCTTGAAATAAAGAAAGAGATCGAAGAATCTTCGATCTCTAAAAAGAATTTGATCAGTAGTCAAAACTATTTCGATTCGGCGAAGCGTTTACGCAGGGATTCGGCGCGCTTTTTCGCTACGGTATTATTAGGATCAAATTTGAGAGTTTCTTCGTAGGTTTCGAGAGCTTTTTTAGCCATTTGTTTCTTTTCGTAAACATTGCCAAGATTATTGAGAGCGATCGAGTATTCAGGATAAAGTTTAATTGCTTCTTTGTAGTTACGAATCGCTAATTCTAATTGTTCTTGGGCAAAATAGGAAAAACCGATCGCATTGTAGATTAGGGCTTGATTTTCTGGTTCGATGCTTTCTTCCCCAGAGATTTTTAAAGCCTTTTGTAGTAAACTCAATGCTTGAACATAGAGTTTTTTATCGAGATAAAGACTCCCTAATTCATAGTAATCTTTAGCTGTACCTTTTTCTTTTTGCAATTTCTTTTGTAGCTTGTTAAAGGTTCCTTCCACTCGACGGGTTTTAAAAATTTGCACGATGACAAAAATTCCTAAACCGATCACGAAAATTAGCAATCCAGAAACGTAAATAAGCGGCAGGGTATCTTCCATAATTAGCGATCGAGCAATTAATATTTTTATACTTATTCCCCCAAATTATAGCAGGATTTAGTCAGTGATCAGTGATCAGTTATCAGATGTGAGTTTTCAGTTCACTGTTCACTGTTCACAGCAAAAAACTCCCTTCTCCCCACCCCCCCACTCCCCACTCCCCACTTCATAATTCATAATTCATAATTCCCACTCCCTGCTCCCCACTTCATAATTCATAATTCATAATTCATAATTCCTACTCCCATCACCCTATCCCCCCATTTCTCCAATTCTCTGGGGGAGTCCCCAATAGTTCACCCGTTCTACTAACCAGCCGGAGGATTCTAGCCGCTCGATCGCTTGATTGACGCGTTCTCGGAGACTTTGGTACTGTAAACCTTTAGGGAGAACGACTCCTAAAGCGATCGCCCCCAACTGGATCGGTAATTGACGATAATTGGGGAATTGCCGCACCCAACCGGTTAAAAGGCTATTATCAGCCGCAAAAGCGTCTATTTCCCCCGTTTCCAGTAAATTAAAAGCTTCTTGATAGGAAGCAACCCCGCGCAGGGTAGCGTTAGGCAAATTGGAACGCACAAGGGCGATTGTCGTCGAGCCGTTGAGTACGGCGATTCTAGAGTTAGCTAGGTCTTCTAAACGCTGAAATTGCGGGTTTTTTGTCACAAAACCGCTGCTATCGAGGTAATAAAAGGGGCTAAAATCCACTAAGCGCTGACGTGCGGGAGTAATCGCCACACGAGCGATCGCCAAATCCACCCGATCATCAATAACCACCTGTAAACGTTCTTGATTACTAACGGGTTTGAGAATAATAGCACTGTCAGAACCGAGAATTTCTGCCGCTAGACGTTTAGCGATGTCGATTTCCAATCCTTGCAGATTGCCCTGAGAATCAAGGAAAGCGAGGGGAGGGAGATTATTTTTGACAGCGACAATTAATTTTCCCCGGCGTATAATTGTATCGAGATCGGCGCTAAAACTTGGGGCTACACCTAAGAGCAAAAAACCAAGAATAAATAACAAATTTTTCATAC
This sequence comes from Microcystis sp. M083S1, assembly GCF_020246405.1. Lineage (NCBI taxonomy): Bacteria > Bacillati > Cyanobacteriota > Cyanophyceae > Chroococcales > Microcystaceae > Microcystis > Microcystis sp. M083S1. Next base: position 7,775 of record NZ_JADBTB010000024.1, on the reverse strand, counting down.
TGTTTTACCTAGACTAACTCGATTTCTACCTTGATTTTTAGCGGCGAACATAGCACGATCCGCCCGCTCGATCACCTCTTCCAGATTATTATCTTGAGTGCTAAATGTTGCCACACCAATACTAGCAGTAACTCGCACTTTTTGTCGATCAATTTCAATATTTAACTTATTAATTACTTGACAAATGCGCCGGGCTAAGGTTTCGGCATCCTCAAGATTAGTTTCTGGGAGAATAGCGACAAATTCCTCGCCCCCAAAGCGCCCAAAACTATCCACTTGACGCAGACAGTTTTTAATTGCCCCAGCCACAGTAATTAAAGTTTTGTCTCCTAGGAGATGACCAAAGGTATCGTTAATATGTTTAAAATAGTCCATATCGATGACTAACAGTGAAAAATAACGATGATAACGACGACATCGTTGAAATTCTTTCTCGCCCAAGGAGAGAATCTCTCGACGATTATTGACCCCGGTTAGGCTATCAGTTCTGACTAGCTTTTCTAGTTGAGAGTTGATATTTTTAAGTTCTTCTTGAGTTTTTTTCATTTCTAAATGAATTTTAACTCTGGCTAACAGTTCCCAACTATGAAAGGGTTTGTTTATATAGTCCACAGCCCCAGAATTAAAAGCATTGATAATATCTTCTTTTTTGTTACTATCTGTTACAAAAATAATCGGGATATGAGCGTATAAATTATCACTTTTTAGCCTTTTACAAACTTCTATACCCCCTATTTCTGGCATCATTAAGTCAAGAAGAATTAGGTCAGGATTAGCAGTTTTTACTCGTTCTATTGCCTGTTGAAAACTACTAGCAAAAATGGTGGCATAACCAGCAGAATTAAGAATCTCCAGAGCCAATTGGAGATTTTGACTGACATCATCAACCAATAAAACTAGACAGTCTTCAGGACGAAATTTAATCATCACCAGTAGGTATAATTAATCAAGTTAAGAACAAAATAGAGATACAATTATTAGTGATACAGCATTTCTCATAAAGATGAAGTATGATGGGATCGGGAATCACCCCCAAAGGTCAAGCTGTCCCTAGTTTATAGAAGTCCGCTTTTTTCGACTAGAATAAAAAAAGCCAGCCAGAATAGCCACAATTAAGAAAATTTCTCCTCTTAGACTTGACGTGAAAGAGTCCCTCAACCCTACTTCTTTGGATCTCAAAACCATTTTTCCCTTTAAACTCGACGACTTCCAGCAATCGGCGATCGCCGCTCTCGCCGCCGGTAAATCAGTGGTTGTCTGCGCTCCCACGGGTTCCGGCAAAACTTTAATCGGAGAATACGCTATCTATCGCGCCCTAGAAAGGGGCAAACGGGTTTTCTACACCACTCCCCTGAAAGCTCTTTCTAACCAAAAATTCCGGGATTTTCAAGAAAAATTCGGTCGTACCCCCACCGATGGCGATGAGGATTCCCCGCTGCTGTTTGCGGAAGTGGGATTGATTACCGGCGATGTGGTGATCAATCCCTCAGCGTTAATTGTAGTCATGACTACAGAAATTTTTCGCAATATGCTGTACCAAACTCCGATCGGTGAGGTAGGCACTTCCCTAGAAAACGTGGAAACCCTAGTTCTCGATGAATGTCACTATATCAGCGATCGAGGTCGCGGCACCGTTTGGGAAGAATCAATTATCTACTGTCCCCCTAGTATCCAATTAGTTGCCCTCTCCGCCACCATTGGCAACCCGGGGGAACTCACCGACTGGATTAACTGGGTGCGGCAACTGCCCCAACCCAGCGACAATAAACAGACCTCCAGCTGCGAGCTAATTAACTCCGATTTTCGCCCCGTCCCCCTGCGCTTTTATTTCGCCAATAAAGAGGGATTATTCCCGCTGCTCGACCCAAAACAGAGCAAAGTTAACCCGAAACTACGCTCAAAAGTCGGCCACGGCAAACCCCGACGCTTAAAACGAGAAGATTGTCCCACCATCGCCTCCATTGTCACCACGCTGCGGGACAAGGATATGCTCCCGGCCATTTACGTCATTTTCAGTCGGAAAGGTTGCGATCAGGCGATTCGAGAGCTAAAAAACCTCAATCTCGTTAATCCAGAAGAAGCTAGAGCCATTTACTACCGGTTACTCATTTTCTTTCTGGAAGATAATCCCAATCTGCAAGAACTCGCCCTTTCCTTCTTTGCCGTCGAAAATCCGCCCCTACACCAAAAATTACTGGCTTTTTTCGCTAATAACCCCCAGTCTGACGAGCAACTCCTCAGCCTCTTAACCGCCGACCCCGAGACGAAAAATCAACTGTTTGAATTCCTGGCCAGTGCTTCCCAATTGGTGCGCGCCGACCAAGTGGAACCCCTCACCCGGGGCTGTGGTGTTCACCATGCTGGGATTTTACCCCTCTGGAAAGAATTAGTCGAACAACTCTTTGAAGCCGGTTTAATTAAGGTGGTTTTTGCCACCGCTACCCTCTCGGCCGGGATTAATATGCCCGCCCGCACCACCGTCATCTCGGCCCTCTCCAAGCGCACCGATGATGGTCATAGTATGCTGACTCCCTCGGAATTTGTCCAGATTGCCGGCCGGGCCGGTCGCCGGGGAATGGACGCGGTGGGCCATGTGGTGACAGTACAAACGCCCTTTGAAGGGGCAAAAGAAGCGGCTTTTCTGGCCACCGCCCAACCGGAACCCCTGCAAAGCTGTTTTGCGCCCAGTTACGGCATGGTCTTAAATCTCCTGCAAAAACACAGTCTAGAGGAGGCCAAAGACCTCTTAGAGCGCAGTTTCGCCGAATATCTCGCTCGTTTGAAGTTAAGCCCCGAACGACAACAGATTACCGCCTTAACCACCGAATTGGCTAAGTTGGATATGGAATTAGCCGGTATCGAACGGGAGCAGGTCTTTAGTTACGAAAAGCTACGGGAAAGACTGCGGGAAGAAGAAAGACTGTATAAAATCCTCGCTAGTCAGTCAGAGGCACAGAAAAGACAGGAAATACATCTAAAATTGCCGAATATTCCCGTCGGAACCATCCTCCATCTCAAGGGCAAACATATTAAGGTTCCCGTCCCCGTCCCCGCTATCTTCGTCAATACCCTGCACGGAGCCGGTCAAGTGCGAACCCTTGTTTGTTTAGGTAGTGATAATCGCTGGTATTTAGCCGCCTATGCCGATATTAGCGAGATCGATCGAGGTTTTCTCACTCCCGCGGAATTAGGCGAACTGATACCCCCTTCCCTAGAAGCTGTTTCCCTAGGGGGGTGGCGCAAGGGTGAGGAAAATACTCAGGCGATCGCCGATTTAATCCCCCAACAAGTGCAGGGCATCCCACCGGTGGTGGAACTGGAAACGCAAGCACAAAGAATTGAAATTGTCAATAGTCAAATTGCCGCTCATCCCCTGCAAAAACGCAAAAATCCGGGGCGATTGATGAAATTATACTACGATCGAGAGCTTGCTCGCGATAAGTTACACAAGACCCAGATTAAATACCAAAAACAACAATCGCGTAAATCCTACTACTGGGAAGAATTTCTGAATCTAATCGAGATTTTGCGAGAATTCCAAGCATTAGAGGTTTATTTGCCCACTCCCCTCGGAGAAGCGGCGGCCACTATTCGCGGGGAAAATGAACTCTGGTTAGGATTAGCGATGATGTCCGGAGATTTGGACAGATTGACTCCTAGCCAACTAGCCGCCGCCATCAGCGCCATGATTACGGAACCCCCTCGCCCCGATACTTGGTGCAATTACCCGCCTGTGCCAGAAGTTATCGATATTTTGCGGCAAGGAGAAGGAAATTCCCCCGGTCTGCGAGAAGTTCGCCGTTTACTCTATCAAGCTCAATCTCGCTACGATATCACTATTCCCGTCTGGTTAGAAACCCAACTGATGGGGATTGCCTCCCGTTGGGCCCAGGGGACATCCTGGCCGGAATTGTGCGAAAATACTAGCCTCGATGAGGGAGATCTAGTGCGATTATTGCGGCGCACCGTCGATGTTCTCTGGCAAATTCCCCAAATTCCCCGGGTTTCCCAAGTCCTTAAAGATAATGCCCGTCTCGCCGTCACAGCCATGAAGCGCTTTCCTTTATAAATTGACCGCTCTTTTAAACAATGGGAGATGGTAAGGAAAGTAACTGTTGGTGGATCTGCTCGATTAGGGCTAAAATTTGCTGATAATTGTGGTGCAATCCCTGTTGATAGAGGTGATTTGCTCCTTGATTTAAATCCGCTAAAGCTGATTGATAATAACCCAATTGATGCCGCAGTAATCCCCTTCTAATATAAGCATCGGCATAAAAAGGATCGATGGCAATCGCCCGATTTAAATCGGTGATCGAGCGTTCGTATTCACCTAATTGGTGAGCGGTACAAGCTAGATTATAGTAGGCTGAGGCGTTATTTTTATTTAACTGGAGAGCTTGATTAAAATCTGCCTTGGCTGAGGTAAAATTGTGGAGGGCTAAATGAGATAAACCTCGATCATTATAAATAGTGGCTAAAGTGTCGGGTTGCTGGTTAGTAATTTGACGCAAGGATTGATTAAAATCGGCTAGGGCAAGGGGATAATTTTTCATGGCCGCCTGAACTAAACCCCGATTATAGTAGGCTTGATAATAGGTGGGTTTTAGTCGGATAGTCTGGTTATAATCGGTCAGCGCCTGTGGATAATCTCCCAAACGATAAAAAGCTAAACCCCGATGGAAATAGGCTAGATAATTATCGGATTGCTGTTGTAAAGAGCGAGTGCAATCTTGCCAAGCGTGGAGATAATCCTGCAAATAAATCTCAGTTAAACAGCGATTACTGTAGGCTAGGGCCAAGTTATTTTCCTGTTCGACCGACTGATTGAAATCCTGCAAAGCTTGCTGATAATTACCTGCCTCTAGTTGTTCAATTCCCGATCGCACCCAGTAGGATAAATGTACTGGTTGAGCCGCTTTTCCCTGCCGAGGCCATCCCCCCAGCACAAGCGAGCAGAGCAGTGCAACCATAACCAATCCACCGAGGCGAGGAAGAAAATTTTTCAAAACCGTTGACATAGGAGTATCTTTGTGCATATACTCCCAATTCTGAGGAAACTTTCTCGATCGATCAACAGACAGCCTGTCAAATGCAGGAGACTCCGAGACAGGAGACTCCGAGACGGTCGGCAGGGGATTATTTTTATTTATTCTCCCCACTTCATAATTCATAATTCATAATTCATAATTCCTACACTCTGGGCTGCGATAAACTAATAAAAGAAAGATTGTCACCGAGCAATTATGATGGCGTTACTCGCTAACGCAGTTGACACCCGATAAATGATACAGGAGTTATCTATGGAAACTATTTTTATCCCCCACCTCCTCAAATCTCCTGATCGACAAAGAGTGATCATCATCGATAATTTTATCCCCGGTCTAGAAACCTTGACACCGGTGCGGGGGACCTTGCTGGTTAGACATGGGGGGAATTTTTTGGAAGTATCGGTGAAAGCAGAAACCATCGTCACCTTAACCTGCGATCGCTGTTTACAACAATATAATCATCGTCTGCAATTAAACACTTCCGAATTAATCTGGCTAGACAAAAATAAAGACTACGATAGCTCCTATCCTCTAGAGCGAGAAATAGCCTACGAAGACCTCTCGGAAACCCTCGATCCTAACGGGGATTTTGACCCGCAAATGTGGTTATACGAGCAGTTGTGTCTAACTTTGCCCCCCCGTCAACTCTGCGGAGCCAATTGTCAACCACCCGATTTTTTTCTTCCGGAAAATACTGCCATCGATGGTCGTTGGGCCTCCCTAGAATCCTTGAAAAGTCAGTTATCTCAATCGCAAAATTGAGCCTTGATGCTGATTTTTTTCGGGTTTCGAGCCACAAGAAAAGCGATCGAAACCCGATTTTTTACCGGCCCCAAATCTTTTTCAGGACAGTTTCGGGAGTAATATCGGCGACTTTTCCCGTATTAGCCTCAATATATCGATGTAGCTCTCCCCCGCTCGGTAAAACTCTCTTAGACAACGAAGGAACCAGCAGAGATAGGGTATAGGTTCCCACGGCCACGGCTAACTGTAAAGGGACACTTTCGGTAGCTAACAATAAATTAGCCCCGGCGATCATAGCCGCCATTTTACCGATATCGCCCGTTCTCGACACTTTTAAGTTATTATCCATGGCCTTGAGGGCTAAAACCCAAGCTTCATCCAATTCTCCCTGGATCGCGACAATTGGTAAATCCGGTTGTTGATGGCGAATACCTTGGATAATTTCTAGCCAACTCTCTAGGGGATAAAGCGTTTCCAGTCCTTGGCTGATGCTGAGATCGCTACCGCCGGCGTAGAGGAGAATATAGCCGCTATCCTTGATATTGAGGCGTTGCTGCTCCATTTCGGCCCAATCGATATCATCGCGATTCAAGGTTAGTTTTAAAGGTGGACAGGGTGCGGCAATCTTTAACCCTTTGACCAGTGCCTGATAATGATCCGCTAGATAGCCTTCCGTTGGCCGGGGTACTTGTTGCGATAAGAACCAGCTGCCATTATTTTCGTAGCCTATACGGTTAGGAACACCATTTAACCAGAGTAAAAGATTGATAGCAGGACGATTGGTGAGACTAATGGCGATTTCGTACTCCCGGTCCCGAATTACTCCCAAAATATTTAAATAATCCGCTAATCCGTACTGATCTCGATAGTCAAATAAAAGCACTTCCTTAACCTGGGGACAGAGACGATAGGCAGCTTTTGCCCTAGGTTCGACCAAAACATCAATGCTGCTTTGGGGGTAAGTTTGCTGGAGGGTTTCTAGAGTGGGAAAAAACAGCAGTTGATTGCTAATTCCTCCCGGTACAAGGGTTAATATTCGCATTTTATCTGGATATACCTGAATCGGTCAGCTTAATTTTAGCAGTGTCCCTCGTTATTCACTAAATCCGGGCAGCGATGTTTTTTCTCAACAGAATGCGATCGCAGATTCTCTTAAGTATTACCGGAAGGATTAGAGCCGTACATAGCATTTAAAACCAAAGCGGGGTCAACGTATTGATTGCCGTACATCAGTCCCCAGTGCAGGTGTGGTCCGGTGGTGCGTCCGGTCATTCCCACTCTAGCCATGCGGGCCCCTGCTGGTATATCCTGACCGAGAGTAAGGACGATTCCTCCTGACCTGTCAATTAAAAAAGTACCACGGCTGTCGGATTGAACCGAACCCATGAGATGACAATAAATATGCGTCCATTGACCCGATTGCATCTTAATCATGGTGCCACAGCCTGTATTATCCGATAATTCGACGATTCTGCCGGTCCACCAATTGCGAATATAACTGCCCAAGGGTGCGGCCAGATCTAACCCGGCATGAAATTGTTGACTACCATCCATGGGAGAGAAACGATAACCGAAACCGGAGGTATAGGTTTGAAAGTTTTCCACGGGAAAGGAGGCCCCGGCCCAAGCATTTTGAGCCATGAGGGTGGGATTAGCTTTAACGGGGTGTAAACGGTCAAATCCTAGAGAAATTAACGTGACAAGACAGCTAATCGCTAAAAAACGCAGTAATTTAACAGGCAGATACTTTAGCATGAGACTTACTCCAGACACCACAATTAAATATAGTTAGTAAAAGTATAGTCAAATATAGACAGACTGAATTCCATTTCAGAAATTCCCTTCACTTTTACTTCGAGAGATTGATTCTCCTTGGGTGAACTACGCACCTCTCTATCCCATAGCGGTTAAACACATTTGGGAATGCTTTTCGTAAAATATTGTAGGAACCCATGACATCAGATTGAACCAGAATCCCCTTAT
>NZ_JADBTB010000239.1:0-8155 GCF_020246405.1 Microcystis sp. M083S1 | reverse complement strand
CTTGGATTTGGTGGGTAAAATGTATTCTAAGATACATTCCTTCTAGCGAGGGGGTGGAACGAACCACAAAGACACAAAGGACACAAAGATTGATCGATCATATTGTAAGTTAAACTTATCACACAGAACCTAGAAGAGCCACTTCCCTGACTGTTAAAACCGACTAAGGGCAAGAAATTAAGCTTAAAATGCCGAGGTGGTAGTCAATCAGTCGGTCGAACCCGGGTTTCTAGAGGCAGAAATAAGCCAAAAAGCCCCTAAACCGGAGGTAAGAACCACGACAATAATTAACCCGACCAATAACCAACTATTTTTAGAAAATGGCTGTTTTGAAGCAGTAACGGTGATGGGACGAGTGACCGGGATTTCTTCCTTAACCCGCAGCGAAGGAGAGGGAGGTGTAACCAAACGGGGAGGAACTGGGATGACGAAGGAGGGTTCCTCGACGGGATTCCTCTCAAAACTCTTTACCACTTTTTCTAATCGTCTTCCCTGATCAACTACTGTCTCGATTTCCTGACGTAATTGCCGATTACTCTTGACAAGTTGCTGGTTTTGTGCTTCTAGAAATTCCACCCGTACCTGGCTGGCCTGCAATTCTTTGACCAATTCTCGATAGACCGAGAGGGGAACCGAGGGGCGATCAGTGCAACTCTGGGGTACTTGGGGGGAAATACGCGGCGTAGTGGTCATGAATTTTGACTAATTTAGGGCTTTTAAGCGGTAAAAATGCCCCACAGGACCGGTTCCTTGACCGATAGGGAGGGAATGATCGAGGGCGTTAGTAACGTAATCCTTGGCTTTTTTCACCGCTATTTTCAGGTCATCACCCAAAGCGAGGTTAGCGGCGATCGCGGCCGATAGGGTACAACCAGTCCCGTGAGTATTATTGGTTTCGACGCTTCTGGTCTTAAAAGTTTCCCATTCCTGCCCATCAAAGCAGATATCAACCCCACGCAGCCGGCCTTTCATACCTCCTCCTTTCACTAATACCGGTGTGGCCGACTTCTGGAAAATAATTTCGGCGGCCGCTTTCATCGCCTCAAAATCATTGATCTCGATGCCACTTAAAAGCTGCGCTTCGTAACGATTAGGGGTAACAATCGAAGCCAGAGGAATTAAACTATTAAAAAGACTATCTAAAGCTCGATCATCAATTAATTTGGCTCCTACCCGCGAAACCATAACCGGATCCACCACTAAACTGGTCAAACGCCAGCGCTCGATCGCCTCGGCCACTGCTTCGATAATCTCGCTGCTGAACAGCATTCCTGTCTTGACCGCTTGCACACCCAGATCCCCGACCACGGCATCGATTTGGGCTGTCACCATTTCTGGACTTAAGGACTCGACGCGCTCGACCCCCAGGGTATTTTGGGCGGTAACGCAGGTAAGGGCGCAGGTCCCGTGAACTCGGTGGAAGGCGAAGGTTTTCAAATCAGCTTGAATTCCCGCGCCGCCACCACTATCGGAACCGGCGATGGTGAGGGCAATGGCAGTCATAGGCGGTTAGCGATCAAAAGGACGACGACGTTGCAAGAATTCGGGGATATCTAATCCTGCGGGTTTTGGTGCTTCAGGAGTCGGGACAGGACTAGGTGCGGGGGTATTGATCACCACCTTGTTAGTGGTGGGACGAGAGGGGGATTCGCCGGAAAAACCGGTGGCAATGACGGTAATTCTGACTTCTCCCTGCATTTTCTCGTCAATTACTGCCCCAAAGATGATATTAGCGTTGGGATCCACCACTTCATAGATAATTTCGGCGGCGGCATTGACTTCATGTAGGGTTAGATCTTGACCACCAGTGATGTTAAAGACTACGCCTTTCGCCCCTTCGATCGAGGATTCCAGTAACGGCGAGGAAATAGCAGCGATCGCTCCTTCCTTAGCCCGAGATTTTCCGGAACCGATGCCGATGCCCATTAGGGCCGAACCCGCATCGGCCATCACTGCCCGCACATCGGCGAAATCCACATTCACCAGACCGGGGATAGTGATAATATCCGAGATACCCTGTACCCCTTGCCGCAGCACATCATCAGCGACGCGAAAAGCCTCCTGTAGGGGAGTTTCGGCGGGTATTACCTGTAATAACTGGTTATTGGGGATAATAATCAGGGTATCGACCCGACTTTGTAAACCGCCCACCCCTTCATCGGCCTGATTAGTGCGACGACGACCCTCGAAGGTAAAGGGACGGGTCACAACTCCCACGGTCAAACAGCCGATTTCTTTGGCAATTTCGGCCACAATTGGAGCAGCCCCCGTTCCCGTGCCACCGCCCATGCCGGCGGTAATAAAGACTAGATCGGTTCCTTCCAATGCTTGGGCGATTTCATCCCGAGATTCTTCCGCCGCTTTCTGTCCGATGGCCGGATTGCCGCCCGCCCCTAGGCCGCGGGTTAATTTTGTCCCGATTTGTAACCTCTGGGGGGCGGAGGAATGGGCTAGGGCTTGCGCGTCGGTGTTAATTGCCCAAAATTCGATTCCGGTCACGCCACTGGCGATCATGCGGTTAACGGCGTTACAGCCCCCACCGCCGACCCCGATCACCTTGATCTTGGCGACATTGCTCGGCACGATGCGATTACTACGACTTTCTTCTCGGGGTGTCATCTGTGATTCATGGGGACGAGTAAATAATACTCCAGCATTATTCTGAGAGTAATGATTATCTTCGCTCATAGCTGAACTGGCATAATCGTTACTGTTCAGATTGGGATAGGTGGAAACGATTTCATTAATCGATGTCATTGGAATTGGAACACTATTAGTACAAGATTCTGTTATTGATTTGATGAATCAGAGATGCAATGTTAACACTATCACTAATATTATGTCGGTTCCAGTATCTACATTATCAGTTTCTTGTTCATAAAATCATAATTTGGTTTTTTTGGCAATACATAAGGGGAATAATTGCAGTTATTTACTGATCAATTCCAGTTAATCCCTGCCAGTTGCCGTTACTTTGGCAACCATAGGGGCTGGCTGCGGTTTTAATTGTACAGTGGGAGCATCGGGATTGCTCAGGTCAATGTAGATAATTCGCGCTAGAGGTATCTTGGATGACAATTGCCGTGATTGTACGAGAGCGGTTAATTTTTCCGGCAATCTATCTTTATAAAAACCTAAATAGACCTGTCCCAGTTCAGTTTTTAGTACAAGATTACTAGGATTGCGCCAATCGATGGCGGTAACTTTAATCGATAAGTTATCAATTAAGGGATAAATTTTTTGCCACTGTTGTTGATATTGTCGGTCGTAACCAAGCACTTCTAGGCTAGGTAATTGGCTTTTGGGTAGAGTTCGACCATAATAGTTTTGAGGAATTATCGTTCCGGTGGCATCTAAAAAACCTTGCTGTTGATGAGAACGCCAACGGGCAACAGGTTTTCTTTCTTGAATAGAAACAATCACTTTCGGGGGTAATAATTGCCGCTCGATCTTAACGTCGGCAATAGCGGGAATAGCCGCTAGTTTTGCTCGCAATTGATGGGTGGGTAATTCCCAGATAGATAGAGGATAGCTTAATTTTAGCCAAGCACGAATCGACTCGGAAGACATTAATTCCGTGCCTTCGATTTCCACCTGTCCGGCCTTGGTAATTGTCCAATAGGGTGAAGTCATCCCCCAAGCTAATCCCGTCGCTAAACCACTAACCACCAGAAAGCGACCTAGAGCTTGCCACACCTTTGATCGCCTTTGGTGGCGCAGGTTTTGTCGTTTTTGTTCCAGGGAGAGGGAAGAAGGGATTTGATCGCTCATAGGGAAAATCCGGGACAGTTTTGCTGTTATCTTAGGTCGCGAGGTGGGCTGCTGGCAACTCGATCGCCACTCAAATAACCAGTTTGACAAAGAAAGAGATAATAAATGTTATAACAGTATTAGTCTACAGGCGTTCTTTTGTCTGTCTCCAGTAAACCTAAACGCTCCTTTTTGCCAAGATATTTCGACGGTCAGCCAGAAAGAGCATTTCGGCAAGAACAGCCTAATTTATCTGAAAATTACCTATGGTTATCAACAAACGCGGACTTGTTCTCGGTGCTACAGCAGTGGTCCTGTCTACCGTCGCCGTCACGGGGGCGGGATTCCGTCTCTCCCAAAGTCAAGCTTTTTTTCAGGAAAGTCCCAAGGAAACCGTTGATGAGGTTTGGCAGATCATCAACCGCACTTATTTAGATGGCACTTTTAATCAATCGGATTGGAACGCCATCCGCAATCAGTATTTAAATCGTTCCTACAAAAATCAAGAGGAAGCATACACCGCTATCCGTGAGATGTTGAAAACTCTCAATGATCCCTATACCCGTTTTATGGATCCCAAAGAGTTTAACAATATGAAGATCGATACATCGGGAGAATTGACTGGGGTAGGGATTCAACTGACCAAAGATGAGAAAACCAAGCAGTTAGTCGTGGTTTCACCCATTGAAGATACTCCCGCTTCTAAAGCTGGTGTGCTGCCTAAAGATGTGATTATCGCTATCGATGGTAAATCTACCGAAGGCATGGAATTGGAGCAAGCGGTGAGCATGATCCGCGGCAAAGTGGGGACAAGCGTTAAGATCACGATTCAACGGGGTGAGGAGAAGAAAGAATTGACTCTTACCCGGGCCAAAATTGAAATTCACCCAGTGCGGGCCCGCACGGAAAACACCCCGATCGGTAAAATTGGTTATATCCGTCTCAATCAATTTAGCGCCCAAGCTAGTGGCGATATGAGTCAAGCGATTCGCGAATTGGAATCTGAAGAGGTGAAGGGTTATATTCTCGATCTGCGTTCTAACCCCGGCGGTTTACTTTACGCCAGCATCGAAATCGCTCGGATGTGGATACCCGATGGTTTAATTGTCTCTACGGTCGATCGCAAAGGGGTGACGGAACGTCAACGGGCTAACAATCAAGCTTTGACTAATAAACCGCTAGTTGTCCTCGTCGATGGTGGTTCCGCCAGTGCCAGTGAAATTCTCTCCGGAGCTTTACAGGATCATGATCGGGCGGTTATTGTCGGTACGAAAACCTTTGGTAAGGGATTAGTGCAATCGGTACGCAGTCTTAGTGACGGTTCCGGATTAGCGGTGACAATTGCCAAGTATCTCACCCCCGACGGACGGGACATCAATAAAGATGGTATTCATCCGGATGTGGAGTCGGAACTGAGCGAGGAAGATCGCAAAAATCTTCAACAGGAACGGGATCAGGTGGGAACCTTCCAGGATCCTCAATTCAAGAAGGGTTTTGAAATCCTAGAAAAAGAAATCGCGGAAGGCAAAAAAACGCCCACCAATACCGCTAAACAATAGGTTGACATTTGCCCGCTCGAATTAAACCCACCCGACGGGCGATCGCTTCTCCCCGCTCGGCAAAAGGACCCCAGTATTGACCATTGACTGGGGTTTTTCCGTTTTCTAGGGCTATAATCTGACAAATTCCGGTATTTTCCTGGACAATGTACCAGTTTTGTGCGCTATTATCCATAGATTTTTCTCCTTATACCCCAAACCCTAGGGTTGATTCATAGTAGGGTTGATTCATGAATCAACCCTACCCCAAACCCCAAACCCCACACCCCACACCCCACACCCCAAACCCCAAACCCCAAACCCCAAACCCCAAACCCCAAACCCCAAACCCCAAACCCCACACCCCACACCCCACACCCCACACCCCACACCCCACACCCCACACCCTACACCCCACACCCCACACCCTGCCCCCACGAAAAACTTTTTGCCGCAAACCCGAAGTAAAAAATTTTTATAAACTTCTTGACAAAACCGGGGAGATAAATGCTAATATTAAAAAGGTCTGTGCAATGGGGATTAGCCAAGCGGTAAGGCAGCGGGTTTTGGTCCCGCCATTTCCTAGGTTCGAATCCTAGATCCCCAGTTTAGTATTTTTTATTCCCAATCCGCCAATGATCGAGAATATCCTTGATCAAAGCTTCCTTTAGCCAAATACGACCGATAAGCGCCAGGGGAACCGCCAGAAATAGCCCTAAAAAGCCAAAAATCGAGGCAAAAAACAACTGGGCCAACAGGGTAAAAGCGGGTAAGAGCTTGAGCGACCGCACTGTTAAAATGGGCAGCGGTGAATGATGGTCGAAATATTGAATTAACAGATAAATACTGCTGTAGAGCAGTAAAACTGCCCAGGGTTGCCAGGGAGCTTCCAGAAGGGCGATAGAAAAGGGTAAAATCGTGCTTAAAACCGGCCCGAGGTTGGGGATAAAGGTGAGAAATCCGGCCAGAATAGATTGGGAAAAAGCGAGGGGAATGCCAATCAGGGATAGACCCAGGCAACTGCCCAAGGTCATAATCAACATATGACAGAAAATCCCTTTTAGCCAAGCTTTTAAATCTCGATCGCAATCTTCTAGGATCGATCGTACCCGAGGACGGTAGAAAGCGGGAAATAAACGCAGAAAACAACGGTGGTAAGCGGCAGGATCGGCGAGAATCATCAAGCTCAGGGCAACAATTAGCAGTAAGCTGAGGATAATGCCGAAAGTACCGTAAAAAATGCTCAAACCCCGGCCAGCAATTTGGTTAATCAGGGGTTGTAATTGAGCGAGCAGCGTTTTAAAGTCCGGGAAGACACTGGCCAGACTAGGATCGAGATAATCCTCAAGACGATGCAGTTGTCCCCAGAGTCTTTCTATAGCTTGGGGTAATAAACTAAATAATTGGCGAAATTGTTGAACTAAAGCGGGTATAATCCCCACAAAAATACCGATAATACCAATAAAGAAGCTAAAAAGAGTGATAATTAGGGCGTGGGAACGTTTGAGGTGATGACGCTGCCACCAAGTCACAGCCAAATTTAAAATCTGAGCCAGAAGAATCGCCATCAATAATAATAAGAGAATCTGTCGAATTTGCCAGAGAATCAACAGACAAAAGACTAACAGGACTAAACCGAAGCTACTGCCAAAAGTCATGATAAGCAAGGAGAAAGGAGAAAGATTCCTAATCAGTTATTGTCCGTCTCCAGAGGGCAAAAACCGTGAGCAGAAAAGGAGTAAAAACCAGAATTAAAGTGTTAAGAGGACTGGGAGTGAGCGATAATAAAGGGGCAAGATATTTAATTCCCAGGGAAATCAAAGCCGATATCAAGATTATTTTTATAATAAAGCCGCTCATAGATCAGTTTTTAGGTAACACAAGCACTATCTTATCCCTGAAGAGGGTAAAAATTGGTCGAAATGTGGAAATTATCTGCCATCGGTTTTATAGACCTCTTGCATAATTTTTTTATGGTACGATAGACGGTTTTGCTTTTTTCTCGATTTTTAGATTGGTAATTAGGCACCTCAATAAGCATCGCTTATTGAGAATGATAAAGCTCAAAAGTGCTGAAAACACAGGGTTTTTGAGATACGCAAAAAATAGTTTCTTTGAACTATCGATCATGTTATGTCAATAATAGTCGCTAGAACTTAAGTTTTCCCTAGCTTGTTGAGAATATCCCTTTGCCGAACATTTGTATTGTTTTTAGAGAATTCCTTAACTTATAAGGGTTTCAAGGATTGTCTTTGTCAATAAGGCTTCCTTGTTGCGGTGACTAATTACTTAGATGGAAGTCGAAAAAAGAATAAAATGTGATCTTAGGTCAGGAAATCATCTATACTTTTGCTATATTTATGGCTCTCTTGGGTTTGGTGGGTAAAATGTATTCTAAGATACAGTCTTGCTGGCGAGCGAGTGGAACGAACCACAAAGACACGAAGATCGATCGCTATTATATAAGTTAAACTTATCACACAAAGAATAAGAGAGCCGGCAGCGGTCATGATTTTAGTTTATTTAAAAAAAGTCGAGTTCGTTTTCATCCTTTAACTACCAGCATAGAAGACAGTAGTTATCAGGGAATAGCTGCATACCATAGTAATAGTTATACACCGAAAAAGAAACCGAAAAATGGAAAATTAAAGGAGTATAACAAGGCTTTAGCCAAAGAAAGGATTATCATTGAACCTATAAATAGTAAACTCAAAATCTTGAAAATATTATCCTGTAAATATCGGAATCGTCGTCGAAGATATAGTTTAAGAGTTAACTTGTTGGCGGCTATTTATAACTGTGAGTTAGGGATAGGTATAGCAGCTTCTTAAAAGTTGCCTAAAGATTAATCAAGTCAAGGAGAATTT
>NZ_JADBTB010000238.1:0-8035 GCF_020246405.1 Microcystis sp. M083S1 | reverse complement strand
ATTTGTCAAGTATCATAAGTAAAATACTCTGGTTTTTGGCTATTATATCAAATCTTAACTCGATTGTCTATCTTTTGGTATTAACCTGTTGATGCCTTAAGTCCTTCCCTATATGGATTTCAGATACTTTTGAGCGTAGGCACTCTCATCGAATTTTATTTTAAGTTAATTATTTGCATAACAATTCCCGAAGAGCCTAAAATCCATTTTTAATTTAATTATAACCAGCTACTTATTACAATTACATCAACCGCGCTTGTTCTTAAACCGCATCAACGGACTCATTAAATGATCGCAAAATCGAGACGATCCGATCAGCTTCCTGATCATTAAACATCCCATCTAGACCTTCGGGATGGTTATCAGTAAAAGGAGGCTCGTAGAGCGCCCCCGGATTGATAACTCCGTTTTTAGCGAGCATATCGATGATATTTTCGATAAAACGGATTTGATTGGCCGAGAAGTTTGTCCCCTGCAAATAACGGCCAAAAGCTTGTTTAGCCGCTTGGCGTGCCGCTACGCGGATCCCTGCGGGATCGAGTCCGACGATTTCCAGGATCAGGAGCTTGAGGCTTTTTGTCTGGCCAAAGACCTCCTCAAAACGCTGACGGCTCTCAATTTCTGCGGCCGAAAATAGCATCTCCTCTAGGGCAGATAAATCCGTCTCCGTTAGGGGGATATTGCGCCGCAACTTAGCGATCGCAAGGTGATCCTGATGCTGACGGATATAGGCCTCGACTTTCCGGCGATACTGTTCGCGACTAAAACCGGTCTGATGGGTGGGAATATCGACAATCTGCACCTCCCCCATCTCATCGACAAAATCGGTGATCACGATCTGCTGCTTTTGGCGATCGATAAACTTGACCAGATCTCGGATGCGAACCCGGATCCTCTCCACTCCCGACGGCGTTGCGCCGGTCCACCAGCTTTCGTCCTGCACCTCGCGAATAAAGGCCAATTGTCCCTTAATCATCGGGATATCGGGCTTAGTCTCCAGTTGACCGAGAATATCCCGCACTTTGTCCCGCAATCGCTCATAACTACGGTCGGCCTTGAGAATGGCTAATTGCAGTTTCACACAGAGAAGGTCGAATTCCTTGGCCAGGGGATCCTCATTGGGCAGACTATTGGGTAAACCGGCCAAGGAGTCGGCAATGGTGGCCGCGTCCTCCTGACTGAGGTTGTTCCAACGCTGGCGCTGACTAAAGGTTTCCACCTGCGGCAAGCGACGACGCACGAGGAAATTATCCCGGGGCATGGTGGCGATGTGTTGATGGAGTGCATCGAGCAAACTCGTGTATAGGTCGTCGGCCCGCTCGACTTTGTAAGTAGAGGACTGCTCTCTTGCCCTAGGTGTCGCGCTTGGCTTGGAGGGAGCGAGACGGGTTGCCAACTCGAGGCGATGTTTAACTAGGCGACTGGTGAGGCTTTCGGGTATTTTCTGGCTTGTTTCATCGATATCCTGCTCGAAATACTCGAAATTACCGCAGAGGTCGAAGACCAGAAACTCGGTTTTATGGTTGCCAGGCCCAAACAAATCCTGACAGAGACGGGTCCCGCGCCCGATCATCTGATTGAACTTCACCCGGGAGAATACGGGCTTAAAAAAGACCAAATTGACCACTTCCGGCACATCTACGCCGGTATCGAGCATATCCACCGAGACGGCTAAAATCGGTTCTTTGTTGGCTTCGCTGAACTGATCGAGCAGACTCTGGGCGTAATTGTCGTGACTGTCAATAATTTTGGCGAAATGACCTTTGTAGTGAGGATAGTTACTGTTAAAGCGATCGCAGATACATTGGGCGTGTCGGTGATTACGGGCAAAAATAATCGTTTTACCCAATCGATCGCCACTGTTGACCTTTAGCCCCCGTTGCATCAATAATTCTAATGCTTGATCCACGGTGTCGATATTGAACAACCAGTCATTAAAGGCAGCTGCGTTAATTGCCTGCGGTAGTTCGCCGCTTTCCTCGTCCCGGAACTTCTCCTCGTAGTCTAGCCGCTCCTGTGGGGTTAGCTCACTGTATTTAACCCCAGTACGCAGAAACTTAAACGGCACAGTAACGCCCTTGGGGGGGACGAGGTGGCCATCCCTAACGGCATCATTTAACTCGTAGGCGAAGGTAGGCACGCCCTGGGGTAGCTGGAAAATGCGGTAGGTGTCCCGGTCTATTTCCGAGCGCGGCGTGGCAGTTAGCCCCACCAGCAGGGCATCAAAATAATCGAATATTTCGCCGTATTTCTGATAAATGGAGCGATGGGCCTCATCGACGATCACTAGGTCAAAATAACCCACCCCAAAGATTCGCCCCTCTGCATCCATGCGATCAATGGCGTTGAGCATGGTTTGATAGGTGGAGAAGATGACGTTAGCCCCCGTCACGTCTTTGCTGCGGGTCAGATGCAGGACGGTAACGCTGGGTAGATGACGCTGAAAGGCTCGATAGGCTTGCTTTAATAGGGCATTGCGATCGGCCAGAAACAGGACTCGGTTTACCCAATTGGCACTCTTGAGCAGTTCCACCAATGCGATCGCAGTTCGGGTTTTACCGGTTCCGGTGGCCATAACCAACAGGGACTTACGGGCGCACTTTTCTTCAAAGGTTTCGGTAATGCGGCGGATGGCCTCTTTCTGGTAGGGACGGCCGACAATATCCTCGTTAATGGCGGTGTTGCTGAGGCGTTTACGGTGGGAACGGCGGAAAATTAGCCGTTCTAGCTCGGTTTTTCGCAGGAAACCGAGGACGGGACGGGGGGGATAGGTGAGATCATCCCAGAGATAGGTTTCATAGCCGTTGCTGTAGAAAATAACGGGGCGTTGGTTGTAGTTTTTTTCTAAGGAGTCGGCGTAGAGTTTGGCCTGATCTTGTCCGCTGTCGGGGCTTTTGCTGGTGCGTTTTGCCTCCACGAGGGCGAGGGGTTTGCCGTCATCACCCCATAGTACATAATCGACGAAACCGCGCCCAGTATCCCCCGGCTTTTGGATGGGCATCCCCCACACCTCGAACTCTGTGGCGTTGGGGGCTTTGGTATCCCAGCCGGCCTCTTGGAGTAGTACATCGATCAGGTAGCGGCGGGTGTCGGCTTCGTTGTAGTCGTGCCGGTCAGCGATCGCTCGATTTTGGGCGAGGAGGGCATCCCGTTCGGCCCTAGCGGCTGCCAGTTCGGCCTCGGTTTGGCGCTGTTTTGCTTCGGCCAATTGGCGCAGGGCATCGCTTTGGGACAGGCGTTTTTCTAGGTCTTGCAGTTGTTTGGGAGCGGGGAGTGCGGCCGCCGGTATCTTCTGGCGCTCGAAGCTAATATCGCCCAATTTTCGCCCATTCTGCCCATAGTAGCGCACCAGCCAGTAGGTGAGATGAAATAGTTCCTCGATCAGGTGCAGGGAGTCCCGTTCACTGATGGGGCTGCCATGGTGGGCGGCGTTGTTGCCGACTTTGTGGATGGTGCGAATTTTGCCGAAAAGTCCAGGTTTAAGGTTATCTTTAAAGGTTTGCTCGTGGATAAGAGCGCCTAGGTTACTTTCCCGGGGCGGTTGCAGGTAGGGGTCGTTTTCATAGAGCCAGCAGACCATTTGTTCTAGGACAAAACGGGTATAGAAGCAACTGGCCCGGGGGTTGCTGAAGACTAATCCCTCCGCTTGGCTGGCATGATCGTAGATTGTCGGGAATTGATCTCGCAGGAAGGAGAAGTTTGAGTCCATATTGCGCTCCCCAGTCTATAACTTTATTATTCCCAAAGTTTTGGCTATCTCTATATTTTACCTGATTATTGTTTAACAATTGTATAAGTAGGTAGGCGTTAAAAATTATCAGATGCCCCCCTTATTAAGGGGGATCCCCCCGCCTATCGGCACCCCCCTTATCAAGGGGGATCCCCCCGCCTATCGGCACCCCCCTTATCAAGGGGGGCAGGGGGGATCGAACCTAAAATCCATTTTTAATTTAATTATAACCAGCTACTTATATTTTACTTGGTTATTGTTTAACAGTTATATAAAAAAACAGCAAGTTCGGTTATTGGCTCTCCTAGGTTTGGTGGGTAAAATGTATTCTAAGATACATTTCTCAAGAGCGAGGGGGTGGAACGAACCACAAAGACACAAAGGACACAAAGATCGATCGATCCTATATAATTTAAACTTATCACACAAAGTCGAGAAGAGCCGGTTATTTTATCTAGGTTTTTCCCGCGTGACAGTGTGAGATGATAGGAATCTTGGTTAATTGTCTAACGGTCTTTTTTAATGGCATTTCCCACAAGATTATGGCAGTAATCCGCCGGATGCCATGGCTACAGTTCCCCCCTAAATGCTCTTTGTAAAAGGGAATTAAAGAGATTGTCTATATTTTCGTAATCTTTTTGATAGTTAGATTGAGTACCAAGAATCTTTTTATAAATATCTCGATATTTTTTTTGGTTTGACATAGGAGGAACTAATACTGAAATTCGTCTCAATCCTGCTTGATTAATTCCTGAGATGGTTGATTTAGTTACATTTGGGAAAACATAAGCAGATCTTGCTCTAGGTTCGAGCATATAGGAAAAGAAGAAAAAGGAGTCGATCACCTCAGCATTAAGCCGTACTCTGATGAGACTAGATTCAAATATTAAAGGTTGATCAGCCTCTGAAATTAAGCACGGTTTTGCGGAGCCTTCATAATTAAGAGATCTGCGCGCAATAAGTACATCATTTGGGATTAATTTATATTTTTCAAATTCTTCCGATGTTACTTGAACTCTTTTAAGTTGACCTCTTTCGACAAAATTGTAAAAAGCATCAGACATATGAACCATTTCTACTCCATCAGGTGCTTCTACATAGCGTTCTTTCGGAAAATATGCTCCATTTTGCAAAGGCTCGGCTAAAAGCTCTCCTAATGATATCTTTCTCCACCCTTTCGGATTAGTAACAGGATCACCGAACATCTCTAGGAAAGTTGATCGCAATAACTCCTCAGTCAACCGAATCGCCTCTTTGCGCTTACGTCGCACCCCATCTGCTTTATCTAAAATTGCCGCAATTTTTCGCTGTTCTTCGAGGGGTGGGAGGGGAATTTTGAGCTTCTCGATAGTTGATTTTCTGATGGCTGGAACAGTCGTTTTTCCCGCAAGATGATAAAAATCAAGTGTTCTTAAGTAAAAATACAAATAAGTTGTATCGACCCTTTCTTCTTGTGGAATAACCCCCATGACGTTGTTATCAAATAACATGGGTCGGGTTGATACTGCTCTGAAATTTTGGCGTATAGCTTCACCAATCTTTGCAAATACAATAGTACCCGTAGGAAATGGAGTGAATTTTAATGTGGACAAGTCCTCATTTTTTACCCAGTTAGGAGCATCAGAAATAAACTGTTCTCCACTTCGCGCTCTGTTAGAAATATCTCCTACTTTCGCAAAGGGAAAATCCCCGCTTTCGCAGCCTTGCATTGATATCGGGAAACCAACACCGGACTTTATTTCGGCAATCTCTTCCAAAAGGACATCTCGAAAGGTTGTGGTTCTCATCCCAACATCTCCTTTAATGCGTGTAAAACCTGATCAATCTTATTTTCAAACATAAATCAAATATCCTTTCGGTTAACTAAAGCGGTGGGTTACGACGGATTGTTAGATTGACTTTAACGCCTAGATTGTTGCCGTCTAACCCACCCTACTATGAACTCTTCTCCCTTCAATGGGTAGGGTGGGTTAGCGATAGCGTAACCCACCACTCTCTTGGAATCTAAATGCCGACAAATCTTATTTTCAAACATAAATCAAATATCCTTTCGGTTGAGCAAAACTACTAATGCAATCATCGCTCATAGCGTAACCCCTTCGCGTCGTATGTTGTCAAGAAATGGATTATCTCCGCTCTGGAACTTTGCCGCAGAGATAAAATGACGGGAAACAACCACATTATAATCAAGGCAAAGCCTAGCGATAAATTCACTCGTGCGGTCAATTTCCTGATAAGGATCCACCACACCAGAAAGAATGACCAAAAGATCGATATCAGAATCTTCCCGTCCATCTTCCCGTGCTTGGGAACCGTAAAGGACGATTTTCTGTAATTGGTTTTGATAGAGCAGATGGAAATAATCTTTTATCTCCCGCAGAATAACCTCTAGCTGTAGATTTTTCATCTCCTAATCTCCTAACATCTCCTCTAATGCGTCCAAATCCTGACGAATATCAGCCTCTAAAGCCCGTAACTTCTGTAAAATCACCTTCGGCGGCTCATAGCTCACTTCCTCGTACTCTATCTCCTTATAGCGGTTAATTGATAGATCATAAGCATTGGCCTGAATCTCCTCGCGAGGCACAAAAAACGCCTTCCCTTTGCGATTGGTATCCTTAGCGGAGTCGCGTTGCTGCCAACAGCGCAGCAAGTCCGGGATATCATTATCGGCAATCGGTTGGCGCTTATCATCGAGAGAGAAACCATCCGCCACCATGTCATAAAACCAAACGAAGTCAGTCCCCTTTTCCCTTACCCCCAGCTTCGTAAAAATCAGGATCGCAGTAGATACCCCCGCGTAAGGTTTAAACACCCCCGACGGCATCGATATCACCCCCTCTAGCTTATGTTCTTCTACCAAGATGGTGCGGATGTCCTTATGGGCCTTGGACGAGCCAAATAGCACCCCATCCGGCACAATTACCGCACCTTTTCCCCCCGTCTTCAGCAAGCGCAAAAACAGGGCCATGAATAATAACTCGGTTTTAGTGGTGTCGATGATTTTCGATAAATCCTTGGCAATAGTGGACTTCTCCACCGAACCCTTAAACGGTGGATTAGCCAGAATCATGGTAAAACTATCCTCTACCCCGGCGTGATCCTCCGATAGGGAATCCCGGGCCTCGATAATCGGCTGCTCGATACCGTGTAACATCAGGTTCATGCTGCCAATGCGTAACATCGTCCCATCGAAATCAAAACCGTGGAACATTTGGTTATTGAAATGCTCTAGGTTGCCGCGTTCATGGAGCAAACGTCCCCCCTCGCTGTCCTTTAACTCCCGCACATACTCGGCAGCCGCTACTAAAAAGCCTCCTGTGCCACAGGCCGGATCACAGATAACCTCCCGGGGTCCCGGCGCTAATAACTCCACCATCATTTTGATAATATGGCGCGGCGTGCGAAACTGTCCGTTAGTCCCGGCTGTACTCAGTTTCGAGAGCATATACTCGTAAAGGTCGCCTTTGGTGTCCCGATCCTCCATGGGGATTTTTTCAATTTGCTCGATTACCGTGGCCAGCAGGGCCGGGGAGGCGATGAGAAACACCGCGTCCTTCATGTGTTTAGCGTAGGTGCTACCCTTAGAAAACTGTCCCAGATCTTTGATAAAGGGAAACGCTTCATCCCGGACAATCTGGAGCATTGTCTCGGCATCATCGATATTTTTGAAGCGGGACCAACGGATATGCTGTTGGCTGGGGGTAAAGGTGGGATTTTCGAGGTTTTCGCCTAATCGTTGGGCCCTACGCTCCTTAGCCAGTTCTAGGTCATCTAGGCGCTTGATGAAGAGTAAATAGGAAATCTGCTCGATTACCGAAAGCGGGTTACTAATGCCGTTATTCCAGAAGGTTGTCCAAAGTTTATCTATTTTGGATTTTAATTCGCCGGTGATCATCGCTGTTTATTTGTTCACTGCTTTTAATATTGCAGTAATATTGTACTGAAAATCGGGGGGTCTCTTAGGTTTTCTGGGTAAAATATATTCTAAAACTGGCTAGGGGGTGGAACGAACCACAAAGACACAAAGGACACAAAGATTGATCGCTCCTATATAGCTCAGTTTCTCAATTTTATCTGGCAATCTTGCCTAGCGATCGCTTTGCAATCACTAATTAAAGCCTTTTCTAGCCAAGCTTCTACTGATATGCAGCCAACCCTATTTAGGGTTTGCTGAATAATGGTAAAAACCTTACAGGAAAGGGCTTTTAGCTTGATTGAGAGCTTCCCAAATGCACTTAAATCTGCTAGAATCTCTTAAAACCCTTGCATCACCCTTGCATCTTCTCTAATTAGTGCTAATGT
>NZ_JADBTB010000237.1:0-16531 GCF_020246405.1 Microcystis sp. M083S1 | reverse complement strand
CGATGTTACACTTAGCTGGAAACCCTATCCGGCAAGGAATTAATTCGGGGCTGCTGAAAAAGTTTTTCGTGGGGGCAGGGTGTGGGGTGTGGGGTGTGGGGTTTGACCCATTTTCAGGTGGTCAATTACCTAATTTGCAGGGAAAAAATCCCTAAATTTTCCCCCCAAGCACTCCAATGGTAGGCACTTTTTCAGGGAAAAAAAGTCTAAAAGCCTTATCCAACAAGGTTTTTAGATTTATTCAGCAAACCCTAAATAGTAAACTCAAAATCTTGAAAATATTATCCTGTAAATATCGGAATTGTCCTCTAAGATATAGTTTAATAGTTAACTTGTTGTCGGCTATTTATAACTGTGATTTAGGGATAGGTATAGCAACTTCTTAAAAGTTGTCAAACATTAATCTACAAGGAGAATTTATTCTCAATTATGAAAATTTAGATAGTTTTTGCCGCTTAAATAAAGAGGTTTTGATAACCAAATTAAGGCATATCTAAAGAGTTTTAAGTTAAAAGTAAAACTTCAGGTTTTTATTCATAACAAATCTACTAATTAACTAATTTTTTGGGGAAAAATTATATCATTTCTCTAAATGAAAACTACACATCGAATTTAAGTCCCCCTTTTTAAGGGCGATTTAGGGGGATTAAGCTTCTGTAGTCAGACTTTGGAGAATTGGTATTAGTTAACCCGCCATTATAACATATAATTAATTTGCAAGAGTTCTAGTCACTGATAATTGCTGATTGTCGGTATTTCTGCAAATGTGAGATGCAGCCTGGGGAAATCTTTACCTAATCAGATTTTCACCCATCGGGATATACTTGATTGCTATAAAAGATGATAAAGTCCTAAAAAGTAGTAACTTTTTCTGGCAATTTGCCCTGTAGTTAAAACGAACAAAAGAGAGAAGTAAATTCTCTCTTTTGCTCATGAAAATTATGCCAATTTTTCGATAACCGAGGGGAAGTTATTCTATTTGTAATTGGCTCTCGTGTCTTTAACCGCTGCCCAAAAAAATAGGGCTGTTAGTGGCACACTTGCCGCTAGAATTAAGCCAGTGGTGGCATTGCCTAAATCCGGTTCTCCCGAACTAATTTCAAAGACACAACCCACACCAGCGATCGCTGCAATACAGGATAATAACAATAAAACGCCGCTTTTCGGGGTCATCTTCACTCCTCACCTAAATTAACTAATGCCTTTATTTTGTCACTTTCTCGACCGGTTTCACCGCTTGCACGGAAAAACCGTGTTTTTTTAACTCTTCATTGAGTGCCAAATCGTTATCTACTCTATCCACGAACATGACACCATTAAGATGATCCATTTCGTGTTGAATTACCCGCGCTAGTAAACCGTTAGCTTGCAGTTTTCGCGGTTTCCCCTGTTCATCTTTATAACTCACTTCGAGCGCTTGGGGACGGATGACATCTAAAAACACATCGGGAATACTCAAACAACCCTCTTCCGCTTTGCACAATTCCGGACTATAACCGATAATTTGGGGATTAATCAGAATTAGGGGCGGATTTTCTGGTTTATCGGGTTCACAATCGATGACAATCAATTGTTTATTGACTGCCACTTGCGGAGCCGCTAACCCGATACCATTGGAACTATACATAGTTTGTAGCATTTCTCTGGCTAATTGGCGAATGCTGTCATCGACTTTAGCAATCCGCTTGGCCGGTTGACGCAAGACTCGATCGCCGAGATAATGCAGTTCTAAAGGGGGTTTTTCTAATTTGCGTTTTTCTACGGTAATAGTGGCGCTCATAAACTTAATTATCGATGGGATTACACAATGTTGATCTTAGTCACTGGCTCTGGGGCATTTCTCAGGAAAAGGGAGAAAAAAGCCCAGACTCTTCATAAAATTTTACACCGATCACAGACAGTTCGTCCATATCAGGGGGTGGGAATTATGAATTATGAATTATGAATTAGGAAATGGGGGAGTGGGGAAGTGGGGGAGTGGGGAGATTTTTCAGTTATCAGTAAGCAGTAATCAGTAATCAGTGGGGGAGAAGGGAGAGGGGAGAAAAAAGCTGATTGTAACCAGCTACTTATTAGTAATTGGTATTCCTAACCATTGGCTTAATTCCGCTGCTAACCATTCAATTTCGGGCGGACTCAGATAGGCTTTTATCTTACTGCTAATAGTATATTCTTTAGTCCCCGCCCAAATAGTTAAAGCCATCGGCACATAAACTCGATCACCATCACCATCTTTGGTATGATAACTATCAGCTTTCACCAGTTTATTAATATGTTGCCTTGCCATTTTCTTTTTGCCCGGAAGTGTAAAACCAAAAATTCGCTGAATGGCAATAATTTCTTGACTATCAATAGTGATAATTTCCTCCCCTTTGAGACAATAAATAATCTGGTAAAGCATTCCTAAACCCACAAACCAAAAAGGCAAGGAAAAGAGCAGAAAAAACCAACTCATCCACAGAGGAATAGAAATTGCTCCTCCTGTCCATACTAATAAAAAAGCGTTCCAACCGATGGCAAAAGCTCCAAGAAAAATTAATTTAGGGGTAAAACCTTCGGGAGGTAAAGATATTTTAATTTTCTCCTCGCTTTTTTGCAACTGTACCCGACTCCCTGCGGGTTTTTCAAGGTTCGAGGAAGTTAATTGCATTTCGTGGAGAGTATTTAAAGCTTGATTTGCTGCCTGTGCTGAAACAAACCTTTTTTCGAGACTAGGTTCAATTAACTGCCCTAACCAATGAACAAAAGCAGGGCTTAAATTAGCTAAATTATTTAATTGAATTTTGCCATCTTTTTGGGGTAAATCGGCGGGATGAATGCCTGTAGCTAGATAGATTAAAGTGGCTCCTAAACTGTATAAATCAGAAGCGGCAACGGTGCGACCACCAAATTGTTCGGGGGGCATATAACCGTAGGTTCCGACAATAGTTAAAGTGGCCTGTTCCTGTTGAGCAACAGTCTGGACAGAACCAAAATCAATTAAATAAACATTACCGATACTATGACCCGATCGATCTTTTAGTAAAATATTACTAGGTTTCAAATCTCGATGGATAATTGGCGGGTTAAGTCCATGGAGATAAATTAAAATACCTAGGATAGATTTAGCTAATTCTTGTAGGTCTGCTTCAATAAATTTGCGACCAGTTTCTATCTGTTCCTTGAGAGATTTAGCCTCGATATAACTCTGAACAAGGGCAAAACCTTGATAGGTATCGGTGCGAACTTCAAAATAGTCGATATATTCAGGAATCGAGCGACAATCTAGATGTTTAAGAGTTTCTGCTTCCCGTTCAAAAAGTTTTAAATCTGTCCATTCAAAATCGGGACTGAAGATTAATAATTTGACGACAACAGTAGCGCCCGTTTTTAAATCTTGGGACAGAAACGTGCGTCTTCCGGTTTGTTTACCTAACTGACTTTGAATTTGGTATCGATCGCCTAAAATTTGCCCTGGCAGCATACAATATATTCCTAGGATAATCCTACTTCTAGGCTAATCGAGAAATTTCTCAACCGCAAGCTAAGAAAACGGAAGTTTGACCGAATCATCAAAACTTTAGCATCTCCCAGGATAACTGCGGTGAAATTCAATTGTATCGCCTGTTTTTTGCTAATCTCTGGGCTGAGGGATGTATTTTTTCAGGTTAAAAGAGAAAATAGGCATCAGAAAAGAAAATTGACCTCTCTCCGTCTGGGAAAATTCAGTACAAATGTTCAGGCTGTCAACTCCAGTGCTGCCATGCAGTCTGAAGGAGTAATTTAGATAGTCAACAGCTTAGGGTACAAGGGAGCAGTCAGTTTAATTCCCATCGAGGTGGAGTTTCCTGATATAGTTTTAAAAGCAGTCGGTTCAAGACAAAAAGACATGGTTACTAGGGGCGAACGAGGAGTAGAAGTGAGGAAAAACGAGAACTTTTCTCTGGCTTCCTATCTGGAGGAAAAGCGGTTGATTGTCGAGTCAGCTTTGGATAGCTCTTTAGTTATCGGCAATCCTGCCAAAATCTACGAGGCGATGCGCTATTCTCTCCTCGCCGGTGGCAAACGTCTGCGGCCGATTTTATGTCTGGCTACCTGTGAATTGATGGGGGGTTCCCTAGAGATGGCTTTACCCACCGCTTGCGCCCTAGAAATGATTCACACTATGTCATTAATTCATGACGATTTACCCGCCATGGATAACGATGATTACCGACGCGGGAAATTAACCAATCACAAGGTTTTTGGCGAAGATATCGCTATTTTAGCCGGGGATGGTCTCCTGGCCTACGCTTTCGAGTATGTGGTTACCCAGACTCGTAATGTACCTCCTGTACAGGTTTTAGATGTAATTGCCCGTTTAGGTCGCACGGTCGGGGCAGCGGGTTTGGTGGGAGGTCAGGTTTTAGACTTGGAATCCGAAGGAAAACCGGATATTTCGGCGGAAACTCTCGGTTTTATCCATACTCAGAAAACTGGGGCCCTGTTGGAGACTTCTGTGGTGTCGGGGGCAGTTTTAGCGGGGGCAAAAGGGGAAGATATAGCTAAATTAGCCCTTTACGCTCAAAATATTGGCTTGGCTTTCCAAATTATCGATGATGTTCTCGATATCACGGCGACAAAGGAGGAATTGGGCAAAACCGCCGGTAAGGATCTACAGGCACAAAAAGCCACCTATCCTAGTCTCTGGGGGATAGAAGGGTCCCGCCAGCAAGCTCAACAGTTAATAGATAGTGCCATCAATGAATTGAGTGGCTACGATGAGGCCGCTGAACCTTTACGGGCCATCGCCGAGTATATTGTTAATCGTAAAAATTAAATTAAACGAATGAGATTATGCAGGACTTCGAGCAGGTGTTACACAATCAAATACTGCTAGTCTCTCTTTTAGCTTGTTTCACTGCCCAAGGACTAAAAGCGCTGATTGAGTTAATCCGCGATGGTAAGGTGAGTCTGCGCTATTTAGTCTCGTCGGGGGGAATGCCTAGCGCTCACTCGGCGCTGGTGGGGGCCTTGGCTACTGGGGTAGGATTACAGGTGGGTTGGTCTAGTCCCGAATTTGCGATTGCCGCGCTTTTTGCGGTTATTGTTATGTATGATGCGGCCGGAGTGCGTCAGGCAGCGGGAAAACAGGCCCGGATTCTCAATCAAATTATCGATGAAATGTTCCAGGAGGGCAAGGAATTTAACGAGGAACGTTTAAAGGAATTAATTGGTCATACTCCTTTTCAGGTGCTGGTCGGTTTAAGTTTAGGTATCGGTATCGCCATGGTGCTGCTCTGTCGTTAATTGAGGTGTTTTCTGGGGTTGAGATAAACTAGATTTAATAACTAAAATCCGGGGTAATCACTCATGTTACAATCCCTGAAAATTGAAGGCTTTCGCGGTTGTCTCTTCTCGTTTCTGTGTGGAAGGAAGAAGAATAGCAATAATTTTCTGGAAATATAGTCTGACCTCGTTGAAGGTTGTAAATTGTCAGGAAGCTGCCAAGGCTGATTTTGGCGAACCATTGCATTAAGAATGACTAAGATTTTCCGCACACAAGCAGTAAGAGCCAGTGTTTTTGATTTAGCGCGTCCGACTAGGCGTTCGTAAAAGGCTTTAATCACTGGATTATGTTGAGGAAGAATATCAAATTCGGCAATTTCGAGACAGTGATCCCCTGATCTCCCAGACTTTCACCGAATTAAATCTCACTGTCAATCAGATTTTCTTAAGTCTGTAGTCTGTAGGGTGTGTATCGTCCACCTTACTCTTTTCGCTTTTTTCTTCAGCTTGAGGGGGTGATTTTGTCAGTTAAAATCCGCAATTATTGCCTTTATTTGCTCAATATGATGGGGTTTTAAGCCATTAAGCTCAATTTCTTTTATCGCTTTGGCTCATTGTCAGCTGTAGAACATTTAGATTGGTCATTTAGGCAAGGGAACAGGGAACGGGGAAAAGGGAGGCTCTCTCTCAACAAATTTGGCGGGCTATTCCCTTAAGTTGACACCAATGAACGCTTGCGCCCTCCCCTAGATAACCCTGCTTATCACCACAAGTACGCGATAGCCTAAATGTTAATTTTTATTAAATTGTCATGCAGAATACATTATAGGGGGGGTAGTGTGTATCGTTAATTAAAGGTCGCCTTTGGGGTTGGGTTACGTTGTCCCTCAACCCAACCTAATTGTCCAAAATAAAGATTTTTTGAGCTAAATTGATGTTTAATTTTGGTGGGTCAAGCAAAATACGATTTGATGGATTCTATTACTCTGAACCCTATGAAGAACACTTTGGGGAAGTAGATTTTCTGCGGTTTTACCGTGACGGTTCTTGCATTAAGCACTGGACTCAATCAAACGACATCGACTTCATCATGCAGTACATTGACGTACCAGCAGCTAGACATGGCCAGAACACTCTATCTGGATGGGCTGGAACATTCAGCGTTAATCAAGGAGACCTCTTTATAAACAGCAATTCTCATTTTGAAACGATTTTGCGTTGTTTCAGCGATCTAGAGATTCGTTAAGAATTATTAACCCCTCTGGGTGCAAGGGTTTTAATGTCATGAAACCTTAAAATGAGAATTGCTGCTTTATAAACTTACTAGGCGGGTCCGGCGGTAAAGAATTTTATGAGGGTGTAATATTGCCAAATGGAGATCTAAAAACTAACTGGCAACTGACTCCTTCCAATCCTTCTTATGGGCCTCGCCGTCGTTACCAATTATATTTTTGGTTTCGTCCTCATCGTTTTTGGCAGCGATAGTGCGATCGCAGATTGTGTAGAGAGTTTGTCGGGTGGGCAATGCCCACCTTGCATTTAAGGTAAAATAGAGCCAAGGAAGTTAGTAGAGAGAGAATGCTATTTTGCCAGCTATGAGCCAAACTTTACCTAAAACTGTTAATTTCGAGGAATTTGTCCGTTGGCTGCCTGAAAATTCGGGAGTGCGTTATGAGCTACACAAGGGAAATATTATTGAAATGGCACAACCCGCAGGAGAACACGAGGAAATCAAAGGATTTTTAACTGTTAAACTCAGTGGAATAATTGATAGACTAGGGCTTCCTTATTTAATTCCTAACCAAGCGATTGTCAGACCTGCTGGTAAAAATTCTGGTTATTTTCCTGATGTATTAGTGCTAAATCGAACCAAGCTCGCTCAGGAAAAATTATGGAAAAAAGAATCAATCCTTAGTGAGGGTGCATCTATCCCTCTGATCATTGAAGTGGTATCGACCAACTGGCGTGATGATTACTACTTAAAATTTGCTGATTATGAAGAAATGGGTATTCCTGAATATTGGATTGTCGATTATGCAGCCTTAGGTGGGCGTAATTTTCTTGGCACTCCTAAACAACCGACCATCTCTGTTTGTCGCTTAGTTGAGGAAGAATATCAAATTCGGCAATTTCGAGACAGTGATCGCCTAATTTCCCAGACTTTCACGGAATTAAATCTCACTGTCAATCAGATTTTCTTAAGTCTGTAGAGTGTGCATCGTCCGCCTTACTCTTTTCGCTTTTTTCTTCAGTTTGAGGGGTTGATTTTGCCGCTTAAAATCCGCAATTATTGCCTTTATTTACTCCATCTGCTTGGGTTTTTAAGCCATTAATCTCAATTTATTTTATCGCTTTGGCTCATTGTCAGCTGTAGAACATTTAGATTGGTCATTTAGGCAAGGGAACAGGGAACAGGAAAAGGGAGGCTCTCTCTCAACAAATTTGGCGGGCTATTCCCTTAAGTTGACACCAATGATCCTATGCGCCCATAATGTAATATAGATATTTCTACAAAATTGAGATGCACCCATTCAAGATTACCCTTCAATCCAAAGCAACGGAACTAAATCATCGACAAAGCAGGATAAATCCGCAAAATCATAAGGATATTGATTAGACATTCTCTTAAAATCATGTTCTGGGATTGTTCTCATTTTTACCCCAGCAAGTTTTTGAAAATTTGTTATTGATTTAATCTGTTTATAATTATCGGTAGGGGTGATAGAGATTATTACTCCATTACAAGCCATTTCCCAATGATTATTATAGGAACGATTCTGACGAGCTAGGGCTTTTTGTCCGCGACTGCCTATTTGAAAATCTTCTGGCCCCCTGATTCTTCCCCAAGGTTTTCTTCTAATCTTAAAACTGGTATTTATATTATTATTTTCTTGAATAAAATTTTTAATCTTTGCGGCTGTCCCTTTCGGAGAACAATCTGTCCAGTCATATTTCAAATGAATATGTGGTAGCTCTTGAGAAGTTTGTGGTTTAAACCCAATAATGATTAATCGTCGAGAAAATTCCCTGAGAAAATTTCGGAAGACTAACTCTGATGGTACAACTTGTGGAGATTTAACTTGTGTTCTATTTAGCAAAGGTTGAAAATGTTTAATTAGATATAGTTCAATTTCATTTAATTCTTCATTATTGCAAACTTGCCAAGCTATTCTTACAGGATAATCTTGATTAATTTCTTGTAATTGATATATACGATGGTGATTTTTCCAGCGAGTTAAAAGATTAACTGCTTGACCAATATAAAGAATTCTATTTTGAGAATCGATAGCAAAATATATGGCCGAACAATCAGGAAGTTGATTTAAATTATCTAGTTCTACTGAAGACATTGCCAAAGGATCGGGCAGCATAAACCTAGTCTTATTTTATTTTCAAGATAATAATTTTCTGTAATTGCTATCAATTATAACTCATTGTTGGCTTAATTTTTTAAGGCAAGGGTTTTAAAATTGCTGTAACCTTTATCCTGTATGCTTTTTAGCGAATAAGGTAGGCAGAACATTGCCGAGATTGCGCTCGCCAATTGGCTCGCTCAAACCCTAATCAATTCCTTAACCTCAAAATGGTCTTTTTGTACTAACAAATATTCGAGTATAACGCTCAATGCGTTTGCTAGACTGCATTTGAGACAATTTATCAAATTTTCGGTTCCAGAAATGAGCGAAGGGTGAGTGATAAAATTCATGTCAGCGAAGAAGTCCGTCAAGCTGTGGAAGAAGAAGGAGTCTAAGATAGTTTATTTACATCCTTACTCTCTCGACTTTACCTCGATTGAAAACTATTGAAAACTTTTGCCCAAAAGCCAAGTCTATCTTGGGAAAATTGCAACCGAAAAATTATCGAGACTTAGACAAGGCTCTCGAAGAAGGTTTTAGGTCAGTCTCCAAGAAAGACACCCGTAATTGCTGCAATCACTGTTGTGATTATACCTCATCTGTCCGAGAAAAACTGTAAGTATTTATAAAGTAAAATTTAAAATAAATAATGTCGTGGGTTGGTAGAGCTAAAATACTATATAAGATTTAAGGGAGTGTGGACGGAATTATTCTAATCCCGATACCTGACAGTACTCCACCGGGAAGTAACTATTTTTTAGAGCCAGAAAATATAATGAGAGAAATTTGGGGATCCCTATTTATTTTTTTAGTCTGTCCCATCATCGGGGGACTGCCTCTGATCGATTGGATAAATTATCTCGTAACTGGACGTAAATTATCCCAATTAGGGACCGGTAATATCGGTGTAACTGCCGCTTTTTACCATGGGGGTAAATTGGTGGGAATTTTGGCGGTAATTTCGGAAGCAGCCAAGGGAATTATCGTTATTTTCCTAACCCGTTTCTTTTTTCCCACTGGCTCTTCTTGGGAATTATTAGCTTTAATTGCCTTAGTCGTGGGGCGCTATTGGTTAGGAAAAGGTGCGGGAACGACTAATGTTTTCTGGGGATTAATCGTTCACGATTTTGTCGCTGTTTTTCTCACCTCAATCATTAGTGGGATTAGCTTT
The DNA here is from genome assembly GCF_020246405.1 of Microcystis sp. M083S1. Taxonomy (NCBI): domain Bacteria; kingdom Bacillati; phylum Cyanobacteriota; class Cyanophyceae; order Chroococcales; family Microcystaceae; genus Microcystis; species Microcystis sp. M083S1. The sequence continues at coordinate 6,757 of NZ_JADBTB010000237.1, read as the reverse complement.
ACTATTTTTCGAGAAAAATCTACGGGTAGATTGGTAGGATTATTTTTATTAGCTTTAATTCTCACCTTGCGCCGTCCCCACGATTCAGGTTATATTATAACTGCCATTGCTTTAGCCTGTTTATTAGGGGCAATTTTTCAAAAAATCGCCGACGATTTAGACTTACCTGAAGCAAGTGTTAACAATGAATCAAAAACTATGTTTCGTTTTTTTCGTGGAGATCGATCGATCCAAACTCTTGATGACAATCTGGCAGCTTCAAAAGTGGGACAAAAGGCCGCCACTTTAGCCGATCTTAAGCGTGCCGGTTATCCCATTCCTAGGGGTTGGATTTTACCACCAGGAGATGATCCACAACCCTTAATAGAATCTCTTCATCCTGATATTAATCATCCCTTAGTCGTGCGATCTTCCGCTATTGGAGAAGATAGTGAAACCGCTTCATCTGCGGGACAATATACTACAATTCTTAACGTCATTGATCGAGAAAATTTAGCGGCGGCGATTTTAAGTTGCCAAACCTCCTATAATAGTCCTAATGCTGTTAATTATCGACTCGATCGAGGTCAAGAAAACACGGCCATGGCTGTGTTAATTCAAGAACAAATTCGAGGAGTTTTTTCGGGGGTTGCCTTCAGTCGCGATCCGATTAATCCTCTCAGTTTAGATGTAGTTATTGAAGCTTTACCCGGAGATGCTACCAGAGTTGTATCGGGAAGAATCACCCCCGAAAGTTATCGAGTTAATTTAGAAGAAAATATTATCATCGGAGCGGGAGATATTCCCCCTGCTATTATTCAACAGGTAGCTAATCTTTGTCGGCAATTAGAAAACCTTGATCATGGCATTCCCCAAGATATAGAATGGACTCATGACGGACAAAAATTATGGTTATTACAGTGCCGTCCTATCACTAATTTACAGCCAATTTGGACAAGAAAAATCGCTGCTGAAGTTATCCCCGGTGTGATTCGTCCTTTGCCTTGGTCAATTAATCGTCCTTTAACCTGTGGAGTTTGGGGAGATATTTTTCGGTTAGTTTTAGACAAAAAAGCCCTCGATTTGGACTTCAATGAAACGGCGACTTTACACTATCAAAGAGCCTATTTTAATGCTTCTTTGTTAGGAACAATTTTCCGTCGCATGGGATTACCTCCAGAAAGCTTAGAATTCCTGACCAAAGGGGCAAAGTTTACCAAACCACCTTTAACGGCAACCTTGGCTAATTCCCCTGGTTTATTAAAACTTTTAGGACGGGAATTACAGTTAGAAAAAGACTTTAGCCAAGATCAAGAAAACTATTTTATCCCGACGCTCAAAAAAATTAACGCTACTTCCCCAGAAGCTTTATCTTCAGGGGAGATTTTAGAGCAAATTGAGGAGATTTTAACCGTCTTAAAAAAAGCTACCTATTATAGTATTCTTGCCCCTCTTAGCTTCGCCTTGCGTCGCAGTATTTCCCGAGTACCTTTTGAGAAATTGGATAACTCCCAAGCACCAGAAATAGCCTCGATGCGATCGCTATCTGAACTGAGAAAAAATACGATCAATCGAGATTTTGACTCGGCTTTTTCCCTCTGGTTAGAAACCTACGGTTATTTAAGCGAAGTGGGGACCGATATTTCCATACCGAGATGGCGAGAAAATCCCCAATATCTGCTACAACTACCCTTAGATAGTCCGGGCAATAATAGCCATAAAAAAGTTAAATCTTCCCACAATGTCCAAAAAAGATTAAATATCAAAAACCAAGTTACTGAAATTTACTCCCGTCTTTTAGCTCACCTACGCTGGCATTTTCTCGCATTAGAAACCCTCTGGTTACAGCAGCAAATATTATCGGAGACGGGAGATATATTTTATCTAAATTACTCAGAAGTTATCCAGTTAGGTCAGAATAATAAAATCGCCAATCTTAAGCAAATTATCCGTCAGCGTCGCCAACAATTCCAAGAAAACTCTCAATTAACCGATATTCCCTATATCGTTTATGGACAACCCCCGAAAAAAGAATTTTTAGTCTCAAATTTAACTGCCAAAAAACGCTTACAGGGAATTGCCGCTAGTGGGGGGACAGTGGAGGGACGAGTCAAAATTATGCCCAGCTTACAAAATCTAGAAATTTCCCCTAATACTATTCTCGTTATTCCCTATACTGACTCAGGATGGTCCCCTTTATTATCCCGGGCTGTGGGCATTATTGCCGAGGTGGGGGGACAATTATCCCATGGTGCTATTATTGCCAGAGAATACGGAATTCCGGCGGTTATGGATGTGCATAATGCCATGAAATTGTTAAAAGATGGTCAATTAATTCGTCTCGATGGCACTCAAGGAATTATTGAAATTCTCTAGGCATTAGGGGACAGGGTGTGGGGTGTGGGGTGTGGGGTGTGGGGTGTGGGAATTATGAATTATGAATTATGAATTATGAATTATGAATTATGAATTGGGGGAGACCACTTCGTGCGCGTTGCGGGGGGAAGTGGGGAAATTGAACTAAAACCCCAAAACCCCAAAACCCCAAAACCCCAACACCTAAAACCTATCTCCCGACTTCTGAATACTGACTCGGAGACTCCTATCTCCTGAATACTGACTCCTAACGCAATGTTGGTCAAAGATAAGCAAAAATTATCTATTGACTCTACAAACTTGAGAATATTTAAATTAACATTCCGCAATATTTACAAATTCTTAAAAATTAATTGAGAAAGATTTTTATTTAACAACGATGTTATGCTGGTTACAGCGATTTTACTGAATTTCATAATGGGGCATTATATGCTTTTTTGGGCAGCAACGGTTGAAACCCTTGCCACACCTAGAAGGTAATCCTAACTAAGACAGGTAAATGAGTCAATTTTACCCACAACGATGATCTTTTTTTTGTGTAGTTTTATTGCAAAAAAAAAGTTTTTTTGACAAAAAGCACAAAGTATGCGTTATGAAGTGGGGTAATGGGAATTATGAATTATGAATTATGAATTATGAATTACGAATTGGGGAGGTGGGGAAGTGGGGTAGTTCGGAAGTTATCTGCTATTTTCCAATAAAAACCTTCTTTCTGCCCGAACAATTGCCTCTCTAGTGGCTAAAACTGCCTCCCTATCCACCGAAAGAGAAGTCACACCCCAAGCAATCAGATCATCGATAAGTTCGGGATACTGGACGATAGCCATGCCGCAAACGGAACAGGGAATCTGTAAAAGTTTTGCCTGAGTAATAATTTGTTTTAAAGCTGCCCTGACTGCGGGATGACGGGCGTTAAAATATTCTGAGAAATGTTCTCGATCGCTACCTAAAAGTAATTGAGTTAAATCATTAGTACCAATAGCGATCAATTGTACGCCCGCTTGCACATAATCCCTCAATTGAAAGATTACCCCCGGTACTTCCACCATTATCCCCAATTGGAAAGAAGGGACTTGAGTGAGTAAAGCTGATTGTACCCGTTGCCGGCAGAAAATAAATTCCTCAACCCCGCGGACAAAGGGAAGCAGTAAATTAATATTGGTGGCGCCGGTGGTTTGTACCCGTCGTAAAGCTTGCAATTCTAGATCGAATAGAGTCGGATCTAATATATAACCATGGGTTCCCCGACTGTCTTTAGCCGAATCTTGAGCATCAAAAGAACGGTAAAATAAAGGCTTAGGCTGGATACTAAGGGCAAATTGTGCGATTAAATCACTTAATCTCTCGATCAATGCTTCTTGATGCTCTGGTGTTAACCATTCTTCTAGATTGCGCTGAGAAAGTAACTCTAGAATCATCCATTCTGAGCGCAATAAACCGATCCCATCAATAGGCAGTTCTCGGATTCCGGCAATACTTTCAGTTTGACTGAGATTAACCATCAAACGGGTAGCAATTGCCGTGCCGTCAGTTTCTCTGGGGGGTGCTGGGGGTAAGGAAATCTCTTCCTGAGATGCTAGAGAAATAATTCCCCTCGTACCATCTACTAAAATTATCTCGCCTGAGCGGATAATTTCCGTGGCATTTTTCACCCCGACAATGGCAGGAATGGCTAATTCCCGGGCTAAAATGGCTCCATGGCTAGTTAATCCCCCCTGTTCCGTGATCATTGCTCGAATTTGGCGTAAATGGGGCAGTTTTTTCGGAGGTAAATTAGTAGTAACCAGAATGCAATCCTGAAAATTTGCCTCTGGGGAGTCGAAATTGCTGATCACTTTTGCCACTCCCGATGCCAAACCTGGGGATGCCCCTAATCCTCTTAAGGGATAATTGGAGGTAGTAGGGGTGATTTCCTGACTGTGACAGTTGAGAATATAAATTTGACCATCCAGCATCATCAGCCATTCTATGCTGGTTAACGTCGGTTTTTCCGCCAGTAGAGATTGAACCAGTTGACAAAGGCGATCGAGGGCGAAATTATCTAAACAGTAGCCTTCCTGTAAACTGGGTGCTAATAATTGTGCCGCAAGCAGATTACTGTCACTATTGAGATAATAAGCGCGGGATTTATTGCCTAATTGCCGACTGCGTAATTGACCGGAGCGATCGATAATATAGGTATCCGGTGCCACTTCTCCATTAACTAAACTGTGTCCTAACCCCCAAACTGCCTGAATTTGCCAGTTATCGTCATTAATCAACACATTTCCCGCACAATTGGCTGGTAATAACGGTTGTACCAGTAAAGATAATTGAATTTTTTCTAAACCAATTCCCATTTTTCGCCAATAAAATAGACTTTTGGCGTTGAATAACTCCGCCCAAGCTTGTTTTAGGGCATTTTCTAGATTATCTGCTTTAATTCCACTGATTGGGGCGGAAAATAAACCGAGAGTTCGCCGAGCCAGATTAGCTGGCAGGGAAAAGCGCCATACTAGGGTATCCATGGATAATTGTGCCACGGCCGCCCCTAGTTCTTCTAACCAGAGAGGAGGAATTTCCGCTTGTAAAATGGCGCGGCGACTCTCTTTGGCGACTAATTGCAGAGCTTTTGCGTTATCTACGTCTAAATAGAGGGAAGATTGCGGAAAATCAGTCAGAAACGAGTCAGCATTGTTGATAGTTTCCAAAAATTCCGCAAAAATGCGGTTAAAAATGGCAAATCCCCCGATAATTGGGTATCCTCGCTGGTGTAATTCACTGGCAATAAAAGCTTTTTCCCCCACCAGGGGGCGATCAGAAGCACTAATGCGATCGAGCCAGCAGAGAATGGTCACGGGATTTGTTAAGAATGGTGAAAGGATTCTAAAATAATCTAGGTGATTTTTGTAACTCTTTACTTCTACCTGCCAGTTTAACTCACCGTCACTATCTTGAGGATGATCTGGGGAGTGGGAATTATGAATGTATGAATTATGAATTATGAAGTGGGGAGATGGGAGAATAATAAAAGCAATCTCCTGACTACTGACTCCTATCTCCTGATTACTGACTCCTATCTCCTTAGCTGATAAGATAGGATTCGGACAATATTCGATCGCTGCGAGAAATTCATGGACACACCTGCGAAAGTTTTGTTAGTGGATGACGAACCGGGGGTTCGTGAATCTGTGCAAGCATATCTACAGTACGGGGATGACTTCGAGGTAAGAACTGCTAGTAATGCTAACGAAGCCTGGGATTTACTTAATCAAGAAATCCCAGAATTAGTCATCTCCGATATTATGATGCCGCAGGTGGATGGCTATCAGTTTCTCAAGAAATTGCGCGAAGATGCTCGTTTTCAGACAATTCCCGTGGTTTTTCTCACCGCTAGGGGGATGACAAGCGATCGCATTCAGGGTTATAATGCCGGTTGTGATGCTTATTTATCCAAGCCTTTCGATCCCGAAGAATTAGAAGCATTAATCAAGTCTTTAATCGAGCGCCGTCGTCAATCCTTGCAAGCCACCAGCGAAAACGCTAGATTAGAAGAAATTGCCCGAGATATCCGGGAATTAAAACAGCAGGTGGGACAACAGAACACTTTTACTACTACTCCCCCCCCGATTAAAATTGATCTTACCCCCCGGGAACAAAGTGTTTTAGATCTAGTAGCGGAGGGATTGATGAATAAAGAAATTGCCAGTCGTCTAGAAACCAGCGTCAGAAACGTAGAAAAATACGTCAGTCGCTTATTTAGCAAGACTGGTACTAATAGTCGCACGGAATTGGTACGTTTTGCCCTAAAACACGGTTTAACCAGTTAATATAGCAGCTAAGGACAAAGTAGCGGACCGGAGTGTCAATAACTGACGATGACAAGCAACTGAATTACCGATGGAAAAACAACTGGCTCTATTGGATTTGGTGGGTAAAATGTATTCTAAGATACATTCCTCCTAGAGAGGGGGTGGAACGAACCACAAAGACACAAAGGACACAAAGATCGATCAATCCTATGTAAGTTAAACTTATCACACACAACCTAGAAGAGCCAACAACTTTGGCAGCGAATCACCCCCAGAGATAATTTATGTTTGTTTTTATCAGAAGCGGCTAATTTATATCAAGTATGTTGGCTCTCTTAGGTTTGGTGGGTAAAATGTATTCTAAGATACAGTCCTGCTGGCGAGGGAGTGGAATGAACCACAAAGACACAAAGGACACAAAGATTGATCGCTCCTATATAAGTTAAAGTTATCACATAAAGAATAAGAGAGCAGTTGGGTTTCCCGCAAGTGTCGCTCATTTTTGATAGACAAAAGTTATTGCTGTCACCCCCAACACAACTTTACTGTCCCACCCGCCAAATTTTGATAGTATTGTCCCAACTACCACTAGCTAAATAGCGACCATCGGG
>NZ_JADBTB010000236.1:0-4388 GCF_020246405.1 Microcystis sp. M083S1 | reverse complement strand
TCCACCTAGGGCCATGAAGGCGCAGGGGAAGAGTAGTAAACCAGACCAACCGATGAAGACGAAACGGTCTCTTTTGAGCCAGTCATCGAGAGCATCAAACAGCCCTCTTTCTGGGGCGCGTCCGACAGCAATGGTCATGGGTATTTTTCCTCTTGCTTAACTGAAATCACGGGCAAGATTTCTTAACTTTTTTGAGTCTGGGATTACTCCCATTGTCTTATAAGATGGGGCGATCAATTGACTGGATTAGCTTGACTAAACTAGATGCGATCGCCTGTTAATCCTCACAAACTGTAAAAGATTAACGTTTCTTAAACTAGCACAAGCTAGACAATAATTTCGAGTTTGGTAAGATTTTGGTTCCTTGCGGCCTCTATCTACCTTTACTCATTATTAGCAAAAAATTACAAATCTATACAACTTGACTCATAATTGATTTTATATACACACAAAAGTTGTTTTGTCAATGAGTATTTATATTCATTTTTTTAATTGATCGCCACTCCCAATCCTCGAGGGGTTGTTCTAGCAATTGACAATCAAAGCAATCCTCGGCGGCGGTTTTCAGGGTAGCGATAATTGTCTCTAGGGTCAAATCTGGGGCTAAATTCAGCTTTTGAGGGGTAGCACTGGCGAAAACTTGTTCAAAGAGCGAATTATCTTGCTCTAGCACCATGGAACCATGTTGGAGAACCGAGGAACCCCGTTGCAGTTGGGCGCTCCCAATAAATTTGTTCCCCCAATTATCGACTAGATCCGCACCGGTAGCCGTACCGAAACAGTTAGCAGAATTAATATATCCCCGGCCTGCAACACCGTAGGACAATTCCAGACCGAGATTTTGCCAGCCTGTGATTAAAAATTGACAGATTTGAAGGTAAACTTCCCTAACATTCCCCTTCATCCCCGAATTTACCACCATATAAGTCAAATCCCCCTGATGTAGTACGGCCCGGCCACCAGTAGGACGACGAACTAGGGAGATTTTTTGACCTTGCCAAGTCAAATCACGCCAAAAATCGGGATATTGCCGTTGATGATAGCCCAAGGAAATGGCCGGGGGCGACCATTGATAAAAACGCAAAGTCGGGGGATGATGACCACAACGGTGTTGCTCTAGTAACCAAGAATCGATCGCCATTTGTAGCTCTGCCGATGAGATAATTGGAGGGATATAACGCCAAATTTTAGCTGCCACCAAAGGATTCTCGTAACATTTCATCATTATTATCTGCTACCGTCGCCACGAGAGTAATTGCTCGCGAAATCTCCCCAGGAGACAAATCGGCCACAGTACGCTGAGAAATCACCACCACCTGATCATTCATAATGGCAAAATGAGATTCAAAGGTTTCGGCACAATTCATCGCTAATAACTTGCGGGTTAATCCCAATTCATCCTTAACAGGCAATTTCAGCACAGAAGACCACACCGTGAGAAAATCATCATCGCTTTCCCCAGTTAACTGCACAAATACCTCAACGCTACCATACTGAAACTTCCACAGATAACCTTTTTCTGTATGTTGTACCATAGCAGTGTCATTCTGCTGCAAAGTAGAAATAACCGTTTCAATCATTTCTTGATGACTGCTCGTACTAGCCAGAAATTCATCGGTCATTGACTCTATTGCTTCTGAAGTCGCTAAACTTTCTGTGGTCATAAAAATTCCCTAAACTCGATCGATCACAATCTTATCCCAAGAGAAAAGTAAAAAAGACATTCGGGTTGGGGAAGTGGGGTTTTAGGGTTTTGGGGTTTTGGGGTTTTAGTTGAATTTCCCCACTTTCCCCACTTTCCCCACTTTCCCCACTTCCCCCACTTCCCCCACTTCCCCCACTTTCCCCACTTCCCCACTTCCCCAATTACTCAAAATTTTATGAAGCATTTGAGTAAACACCTAACTTGATCGATGACAATGGCTCTATCCCGTTCTAGCTGTCAATAAATTATGCAAAGTCTTTTTCAACGTTCCCTAACTGAGACCAATTCTGGGGAAGAAGATACCCGTAGTCGTATTCTACAGGCCGCTTTACGTTTATTTGCCGCTAAGGGTTATGAAGGAACCACGACTAAAGACCTAGCAGGAAAGGCAAATGTGGCAGAAGGAACTTTATTTCGTTATTTTCCCAACAAAAAGGCGATTTTAATCGAAGTGGCCACTAGGGGATGGGTGGATATTCTCACCGACTTGCTGACGGAATTGAGCGAAATGGGCAGTTATAAAGCGGTAGCGCAGGTGATGCGACGTAGGGTGTTGAGAATGCGAGAAAATAGCGATTTATTGCGAGTTTGTTTTATAGAGGCACAATTTCACCCCGAATTAAAAGAGCGGATTCAATCGGAGGTAATTGCTAAAATGACCGATGTGGCCGAGGCTTTTTTTCAAACAGCGATCGATCGTGGTATCTATCGTCCCATGAATCCGAAAATTGTGGCCCAGGTTTTTCTAGGAATGTTTGCAATTGCCGGTTTTTCCAGTGAAACTATTTTAGATAGCAATGCTTCCCCCTTAGCTTTACAAGAAATGGCCGAAGGTATTGCCGAAATTTTTCTGAATGGAGTGTTAGTTAAGTAGTTGTGCAAAATTAATTTCCTAGTCGAGACTCTGAGACTCTGAGACAGCTAATCTAAAGATAGGCGGTTAAAATCCGTTTTAGCTTACTTATGATAAAATGCCTTCAAAGACAGGTAAAGGGAACCTTCAATTATTCACCCGATAAAATAACTGATAGCCGAGATGAAACCCTGTTACTGCATTAATCCCGATTGTTCTCAACCGGAGCATCCGAGTAATAATAACTCGAATACTCGTTACTGTCAAAGTTGCGGCTCTGAGTTGTTGTTAAATGGTAAATATAGAGTGAGTCGGTTATTGAGTGATACGACCGGTTTTGGGGTTGTTTATGAGGCTTTTGAAGGTTTTACAGCCAAAATCCTCAAGGTATTACAAGAAAAATGGAATAATGAACCGAAAGCAGTAGAATTATTTAAACGGGAATATGACGTTTTATTAGAGTTGAGTCGTCAAAATGTCACCGGTGTTCCTCGAGCAGATGCCTATTTTCAATATTCCACAAGAGAGGGTAAAATATTACACTGTTTAGTTATGGAAAAAGTGGAGGGTATTGATTTAGAACAGTGGCTAAAGCAGTATGATAATTTAAGTCAAAAACGGGCTTTAAAATGGCTGAGAGAAATTACTTTAATTCTCGATAAAATTCATCAACAGAACTGGCTGCATCGAGATATTAAACCCCCTAATATTATGCTGCGTAATAGTGGCGAGTTGGTGTTAATTGATTTTGGGACAGCAAGGGAAGAAACCCAAACCTATCATCAAAAGGTCAAAGGTCAACAGGTAACAGGTATTACCTCAGCCGGATATACACCCAATGAACAACAACATGGCCAAGCGGTGATTCAATCAGATTTTCATGCTTTAGGACGAACTTTTGTTCATTTATTAACTGGAAAACATCCTTTAGAAATTTATGATCCGATTAATGATGTTTTACCTTGGCGAGAAGAAACGGAAAATATTCACCCGTTATTGTTGGATTTTATTGACGAGTTAATGGGAAGATTGCCCAGGAATAGACCAGCTAATACTAGGGTTATTTTACAACGTTTAGATGAGATTGAAAGGCGATTAAAGTTACCTCCTATAACTCCTAAGAGGCCATCTCCACCACCAGCAAATCCGCAGCCTGTTGTAACTCAAAAACAACCGCCAGTTATTCCTAAGATTAATCCTTCTCCGCCGGTTTCACCAGTACCTGCACCCCAAAAATCACCAGTACAACTGGTTAAAAATAATAATCTGAGAAATGGATTAATTGCGATTGGCGGAGTTTTGCTAATAATGCAAGGGTATGGATATTTAAAATATAAAAGATTTCCTGTTACTCCTCAATTTTTAATCTCTGGCTTAGTTGATAATCCCTCTCTTTATAAAACCCTTACTGGTCATTCTCACTTGGTTACGTCAGTAGTATATAGTCCCGATGGCCGCTATTTAGCTAGTGGAAGTTATGACGATACTATCAAAATTTGGGAGGTAGCAACGGGAAAACAATTGCGTACCCTTCCCGGTCATTCTGACTCGGTTCGGTCAGTGGTATATAGTCCCGATGGCCGCTATTTAGCTAGTGGGAGCGTTGACAAAACTATCAAAATTTGGGAGGTAGCAACGGGAAAAGAATTGCGTACCCTTACTGGTCATTCTCGCGGGGTTAGTTCAGTAGCATATAGTCCCGATGGCCGCTATTTAGCTAGTGGTAGTGGGGACAAAACTATCAAAATTTGGGAGGTAGAAACAGGAAAAGAATTGCGTACCCTTACTGGTCATTCTATAGGAGTTTTGTCAGTAGCATATAGTCCCGAT
>NZ_JADBTB010000235.1:0-6997 GCF_020246405.1 Microcystis sp. M083S1 | reverse complement strand
GCGTTTGAATTGTTCATCTGATAAGTTTTGATAATCCATAATTTTGCTAATAAACATAGCAAAATTATAGATGATTTCCTGACCTAAGATCACATTTTATTCTTTTTTCCACTTCAATCTAAGAATTGAGAAAAAAGCAAAACCTTATATTATACCATAAAAAAATTATGCAAGAGGTCTTTTCAATCCTTGTCAGGACGGATTCTAGGGAATAGGTGACGGTTTCGTTAGACATTTTGCTATACTCCTCGACCTATCTGGCGACCATCTTAATTATTGTACTAAGTCCGTTGAGTAAGTAAGTGGTTTCAATTAAATTGAAGATAGATTTTGTCTTTGATTCCCCCTTAATAAGGTGGGGTATCTAACAATTTTTAACACCTACTTACTTAGAATATAATATTTCAGCCGCTTTTTTACTTTATAAAGCTATCATTCAAAACTTCTAAATTTAATGGAAAATCTGACCATGTACAACGCTATAATCGAATAAACAACTAAACTTTATATTTCTGTAATGGTTAATTCCTTAAAAGCTTTTTCTAGGCGCAGATATGAACAAGCTGGTTATCCTAAATCAGATGGGAAAGATGCTCTTTGGTCTCCTAGTTATTTTGTTTCTTCTGTGGGAGGTGTCCCATTGGCAGTTCTTAAGTGATATATTAGAGATCAAGAAAAGCCGTCGTAGAACGACGGGGTTTTAAACCCAAATTTTCGATAATCAGATAGCTATCATCTCAAAAACTATCACCATGACGATCGATCCGCAACAACTCATCGAACTGGCTCTCCAATCCGGAGCGGTGGCAGCCGAAGTTTATCAATCTTCCTCCCTTTCCCATCCCGTTTTTTTTGAGGCTAATCGTCTCAAACAGCTAGAAAGTTCTGAATCCGTGGGAACTGCCTTAAGATTATGGCGCGAGGGTTGTCCGGGGTTAGCGGTGGGTTATGGTGATGTGGAACCTGAGATTTTAGTAGAAACGGCATTAAATTTATCCTATCTCAATGCCCCAGAAGAAATCGAATTTTCGGCACCACGACGGGCAATTTATGACCCGATTGGCCAGGATGTGGCGGTAGAATCTTTAATCGAGATGGGTAATCAAATGATTGGCCAAATTCGCCAAGTTTATCCTGAGGTTATTTGTAGTGGTGAATGGGAATGTGAACGGGAAATCACCCGTTTGGTTAATTCCGAGGGTTTATATTGTCAATATACCGATACAGCTTTGAGTTATTATCTGGGGATTGAATGGGTACGGGGAGAGGATTTTCTCGCCGTTTATGATGGGGAATATACCCGCAGTACACCTCATCCCGAAACGGTAATTAAACAGTTATTGCAGCGACTACAATGGGCAGCCAATAATGTGGATAGTCCCACGGGAAAATTACCAATTTTATTGACCTCTAATGCAGTTACCCTCTTATGGGGTACGGTGGAGATGGCTTTAAATGGGAAACAGGTCTTAGAACAGTCCTCGCCCTGGAGTGATAAAATTGGTCAATTGGTGATGTCAGAAAAGTTGACTTTATCCCAACAACCGGACCGAGAACCCTATAGTTGTCCCTTTGATGATGAGGGAACTCCTACCAAATTTTTATCTTTAATTGAGGGAGGTAGAGTTAAGGAATTCTATAGCGATCGTACCACGGCCAGATTATTAAAAACTACTCCGACGGGAAACGGTTTTCGTCCCGGTTTAGGGGTTTATCCCATGCCGGATTTAGTTAATTTAATCGTGGCACCGGGAGAGGGAACTTTAGAGGATTTAATCTCGCAAATAGATGAGGGCCTAGTTATCGACCAAATTTTAGGTCATGGGGCCGATATTTCGGGCGATTTTTCTGTCAATGTCGATCTGGGTTATCGCATAGAAAAGGGCAAAATCACCGGACGAGTTAAAGATACAATGGTGACGGGAAATGTTTATACCGCTTTGCAGAATTTAATCGCTCTGGGGGCCGATAATCAATGGAATGGCTCCTGTTATACTCCCTCGCTAATCGTTGATAGTTTATCGGTGGTAGGGTAAAAATGTGGCGTTGTCAAATTGAAAGATGCTCCTAATCAGATGGGAACTGAAATTACTAGGTGTAGGGCTAATTCATGAATTAGCCCTACAATAGGCGTTGTCAAATTGAAAGATGCTCCGAATCATCTGGGAACTGAGATTAACTCAGCCTACTTTTTGGGGTTAATTTTTTGGGGTTTTATTTGACCTGAAAAGAGGGGGGTCGCAGGCAGGCACGGATTCCCATTATATAAGAAATTATCTGTCAAGTCGCGGGGTTTTGTCAAGCTTTTTTGGGAAAAAAATTAACCGACACTCAAGGGGAGAAAATTATCGGCAGAGATATTATTTAATCTCCCCTTTGAGTAGGTATTTTTCAGCCTGGGATTAACGCTTTAGTTGCCGAGGCACCAAGGCGATTTAATTGGCGATTAATTTGCCATCCGACGAGGGTTAAACCCAACCACTGACTGAAAATTGCCAAAGCGAAAGAGGGAAGTGTAGCGTATTGAGTAGCGGCAATGGGAAGAAAAGTAAAAAACCATAAAAGCGGAGATTGACTGGGATTAACTCCCAAGACAGCGAAACAGAGGAAGGGGAAAATAATCAAAATGCCGATGCTACTGGCTGCGAGCAAAGCGCGTTTATTTGTGCCGGCTAACATCAATAATTGGGCGATAGCGGCATAGACTAAAATCATGTTCATTGCCAAGAGAAACCCGGCTGCAGTGGCTAGTTTATATTGATGGAGAGGGGCGATAAAAATAGCGGGAAGGATGAATAAAATGGCAATAGCGACGTTAACAGCCATGGCTAGGGTAGAAGGACTTTTTTCGCCAAAGATTAAAGCTTTCCCCAGACTAATGCCCGTTTTTCCTTGTAGATGACGATAGCGCGCCCAATCTTGGAGAGTTTGACGGGGAGGAGTGAGGGCAAAAAGGATTAACAAGCCAAAAATCGCCACAAAAACGCTAAGAATCGCAAAATTATCGAAAAGATAGCTCGGTTGCAGAGTTTGGAAGACAAAACCCAGGCTAATGGCACTAAAACAGCCCATCATCCAGTAACTTTGGGGTTTACTAACAAGAGTAGCGAGGGGATTATGGAAGCGACGCTGGAGAATTCTGGTTAAACCGTAGGTGCAGAGGGCAAAATTGAGCAAAATTAAGCTAATACCCACTATAACCGATTGCCAGAGAGATTGACCGTACCAACGCAGATCAAAGATTTGTGAGATTCCTAGATAGCGTACCGCATCGGGGGGGAGAAAGGTAGATTTAACTAGATAGGGGAGGACAAAACTAGGATTAAAGAGAATTAACCAATCAAAGGGAGTACGGGAACCACCATAGCCCGATAAAGTAAAAATAGTGCTATAAAACACAAAGATTAAGACTGCAGCACTGCCTAACCAGGGTTGAAATCCTCCTAACCATGGCGTGGCTAAAGCGAAACTAAGGGCAGCATGATAGAAAAAGGCACAACTAGCGATCAGAACCGCGTAGAAGGCTAAAATTAACGATAGGGGAATACCTGCTAATAAACCCGCCCCCAAGTGAAAGGGTAAAGCGAGAAGACAGACGAGATAGAGGAGAATGGGAACCCCGAAAATTTTGCCGATAAAAATCGTTTTGGCGGGTTGGGGACTCAGACGGATAAAATTAAGTGTACCCCGGCGCTCTTCCCCAGAAAGATCGGCGATTAATTGATAGGTTCCCACCACTAAAAGGGCGAAAATGCCGGTAATACTCAGAAAAGTGAAGATATCTAACCACCATAACCGGGAGATAATCATCCATTGACCATTTAGGTCTTGGATGCAGTATTTAAGCCCACTATAGGGATTATAATCGTTGTTATGGGGGGGATTAGCGGTACAGTAACGACTAAATCCCGCCCCTACCGACAAGAGATTCTTATAGTACAGGTAAACTAATAATTGACCAACTAGGGAGATAACCGAGGCGATCGAGATATTTTTCGGGGTTAATCTTCCTTGCCATTCTCGCATAATTTGCGGGTTGGTTTCCGTAAGGCGATCGATTATTGTCGCTATCATATTTTTGTCCTCTCTACAGCCGTTATCAGGAGCTAATCCTAGATTAACCCAGTAACTTCTCGATCGGTTCGGGGATGAAGAAATCCATCGAGATGCAGCTAAGTAGCTGGTTATAATTAAATTAAAAATGGATTTTAGGTTCGATCCCCCCTTAGTCCCCCCTTAGTCCCCCCTTGATAAGGGGGGTGTCTGATAATTTTTAACGCCTACCTACTTAAAATCTGGGTTCGGGAATCAAAAAGGGAAAAAGTGCCGGACCCGGGAGCTTCTGTTTTACACTAGAATTTGGCCGCCTGAATCTAGATCTATGCCCACTCTGACCCTCAATTTTCCCCTGACTGCCGTTGTCGGCCAAGAAGCGATTAAATTAGCCCTACTCTTAGCCGCCGTGGATCCCGCCCTGGGGGGTGTGGTAATTGCCGGTCGTCGGGGAACCGCCAAATCAGTCATGGCGCGGGCGATACATTCCTTACTGCCACCGATCGAAATTATCGCAGGTAATGTCTTTAATTGTGATCCCAACAATGCCGACGAATGGGACGATCACACTAAAGAAGAATATAGCAGTGGAGAGGTCGCCACGGAAGTTATCCGGGCCCCTTTCGTGCAGATTCCCCTAGGAGTCACCGAGGATCGTTTATTGGGTTCCGTCGATGTGGAAGAATCGGTGAAACAGGGGGAACCAGTCTTTCAACCAGGTTTATTAGCCAGCGCCCATCGGGGAATTCTCTACATCGATGAAATTAATCTACTTGATGACCAAATTGCTAACCAATTACTCACAGTTTTAAGCGAAGGACGTAACCAAATCGAACGGGAAGGCATCAGTTTTCAACATCCCTGTAAACCAATCCTGATCGCTACTTATAACCCAGAAGAAGGGGATTTACGACCCCATTTATTAGATAGAATTGCCATTGCTCTTTCCGCCGATGGTGTCCTTAGTTTAGACCAACGAGTCACCGCCGTCAATCAGGCGATCGAGTATGCTGTTTCTCCCAGCGCTTTTATCGCCCAATATGCCCAAGAAATCGATGATCTAAAAACCGAAATTATTCTGGCGAGGGAATGGTTAAAAGAGGTAAAAATTAAACCCGAACAAATTAGTTATCTAGTGGAGGAAGCGGTGCGCGGTAGGGTAGAAGGTCATCGCGCCGAGATTTTTGCCGTGAGAGTAGCCAAGGCCGCCGCCGCTTTAGAAGGTCGGGATTTAGTCAGTGCCGATGACTTAAAAAGAGCCGTCGAATTAGTTATTGTACCTCGATCGCTGATTACGCCACCACCTCCGGAACAGGAACAACAGCCACCGCCACCACCGCCACCACCGGAACCGCCCCAAGACGAAAACCAGCAGGAACAGGAAGAAAAAGAGGAGGAGAAAGAGGAGGAAAAAGAACCGGAACAGCCCGATAATTTGCCGGAAGAATTTGTTTTTGACCCAGAAGGGGTTTTACTGGATCCCAGTGTGCTGTATTTTGCCCAGATGGCCCAGCGTCAGGGGAAATCGGGGGCGCGTAACCTGATTTTCTCGGAAGATAGGGGACGTTATATTAAGCCGATGTTACCTCGGGGCAAGGTGAAAAGAGTCGCCGTCGATGCCACTCTCCGGGCGGCCGCCCCCTATCAAAAAGCCCGTCGCTTGAGGAATCCCGAACGTCATGTGATTATAGAAGAAGGGGATCTGCGCTCAAAACGGCTGGCCCGCAAGGCTGGTTCTTTAATTGTCTTTGTCGTCGATGCCTCCGGTTCCATGGCTCTCAATCGGATGCAGTCGGCCAAAGGTGCGGTTATGCGTCTGTTAACGGAAGCTTACGAAAATCGCGACCAGATTGCCCTGATTCCTTTCCGGGGTGAGCGAGCAGATGTACTATTACCGCCAACCAAATCGATTACCCTAGCGAAAAAACGTCTAGAAACCCTGCCCTGTGGTGGCGGTTCCCCCTTAGCCCACGGTTTAACCCAAGCGGTTCATGTGGGGATGAATGCCCGTTTATCGGGGGATATCGGTCAAGTGGTGATTGTGGCGATTACCGACGGGAGAAGTAATATTCCTTTGGCGAAATCTCTAGGGGAACCGATTCCGGAGGGGGAAAAACCGGATATTAAGGCAGAACTGCTCGATATTGCCGCTAAAATTCGCTCTTTAGGCATTAAATTGCTGGTCATCGATACGGAGAAAAAATTCGTCTCCACTGGTTTTGCCAAAGAATTAGCCCTAAAAGCCGGGGGTAAATATTATCATCTACCCCGGGCCACGGAACAAGCGATCGCATCTATGGCGCGAGGGGCAATTGCGGGACTGTAGCTAGGGTTTGCGGCAAAAAGTTTTTCGGTGGGGGCAGGGTGTGGGGTTTTACCAATTTTCAGGGAAAAAGTGCCTAAATTTCCCTCCCGATCCCTGCAATGGCTGGCACTTTTTGATTTCAAAAAAGCCTAAAAGTCTTATCCAACAATTTTTAGATTTATTCAGCCAGCTGTAGCTAGTTGTTGGGGGGTGCATATCATTGATTAACGAGCTTTGAATAACTTACCGTCCGGGCGATTTAAATACCTACAGGCGACTCGATAATTTTCTTCTAAAAATTCTTGCTTTAGAGAATATTTTTCCTCGGAAGTTAATAGGTAATCGCTAATCAAAAAATCGGGCAATCGATTGATAGTACTGGTCAATTCATTCTGATTACTTAGAGATAGTCATTTCAATTAAGATTGAGAATATCAATCCGAGATTTCATAAGGGTTTTGTCGGCCTAGACTGTATCAGACTTATCTGAAATGACTATAACTTTCATTTTTTTTAAGGCATAGCAAATGGCACTTGGTCTCACTCCAAACTTCTCGGCTCTGTCTCTTAATCTTGCCTCGGGATTTTCTTGGACATCTTTTGACAGTGCTTTCCAGTCCAGCTTTCTCTGACGGTGTT
>NZ_JADBTB010000234.1:0-22341 GCF_020246405.1 Microcystis sp. M083S1 | reverse complement strand
AATTATCCCTAAGAGGTGATTATAAAATCGGCTCGATTTTTTTTCTAAAAACCCTTGACAAATGGCAAGACTTGCTTTAGACTTTTTAGATAATGGGAATCCGTGCGCAAATATATATAGGGTTTTTGAGCAAAGATAAGAAAGAAAAAAATAGACCCCAAAATCGGGTTGAGTAGGAAGAGGATATAAGGTATGAAGACAGAAAATTTCTCTCCCCGACAAGCATTAAACAAAGCATTCCTAAGAGTCAAACCGAGTCGTAGTCAGGTAGAGAAGTTTCAAACCCACCTAGAACAACTTTTGGGGAGTATAAACGAGACAGAATCGGAGGAGTTCCATAAAAACCTGCTTGCAGACTTTCTCAAACACAGCTACTATAGTCCCCAACATTTCATCAACACCAAGGGAAGGAATGATTTAGTCATCCATAATGGGAAAGAATCGCGGGATTCCGTGGGGGTAATACTGGAAGTCAAGAAACCCAGCAATAAAAGCGAGATGCTGCGGAGAGACAAACTCAACTGTAAAGCATTACAAGAATTACTCCTCTACTTCCTCCGGGAAAGAATAACCGAGAAAAACCTAGAGATAAAACACCTGATTGCTACCAATATATATGAGTGGTTTATCTTCGATGGGAATATCTTCGAGAGACTATTCGCACAAAATCAGGAACTTGTCAGACAGTTTAATGACTTTGAGACGGGGAGACTAACGGGAAAAACCACCGACTTCTTCTATAAACAGATAGGAGAACCCTTCCTTAACTCCATACTCGATTCCCTGACATACACCTATTTTGACTTGCGGGAATACTCCCAAACCATCCTGGAGGACGAACATAACCTTATCAGTCTCTATAAAATCTTTTCTCCCGAACACCTCTTAAAACTCCCCTTTGCGAACGATAGCAACAGTCTCGACAAAAACTTTTATAGTGAACTGCTGCATATCATCGGATTGACAGAGATAAAAGAGGGAGGAACAAAACTCATCCGACGTCTGCAACCAGCAGCGCGTCAACCCGGTTCGCTGCTAGAGAACGCTATCAGTCAAGTGGAGAGTTTAGATAAAATCTCTCGTTTACCCAATCCCGAAGAATTTGGGGAGACGGAAGAGGAGAGACTATTTAATATCGGTTTAGAGTTGGGGATAACCTGGATAAATAGAATCCTCTTCCTCAAACTATTAGAAGCGCAGATAATTAGGTATCATCGGGGGGATAAATCCCTAGGGTTTCTCAATTTAGGCAAAATTGCCAACTATGACGACTTAAATCGCTTATTTTTCAGCGTTTTGGCCAAAAAACAGACAGAAAGAAGCAAAGACATCCAGAATACCCATACTCAGGTTCCCTATCTCAACAGTTCCCTATTTGAACCGACAGACTTAGAACAGTCAACCATAGTCATCAGTAACCTGCGTTCGGAGAATATAGAGATTTTTGCAGGAACAGTCTTAAAGGATAGTCAGGGGAAAAAGCGAACAGGAGAAATCAACGCTTTAGCATACCTATTTGAGTTTCTCAATGCCTACGATTTTAGCAGCGAAGGTGGGGAAGCGATACAGGAGGACAATAAGACTCTTATCAATGCGTCGGTGTTGGGATTAATCTTCGAGAAAATCAACGGATATAAGGATGGTTCCTTTTTCACCCCCGGTTTCATCACTATGTATATGTGTCGGGAAACGATTCGACGCGCAGTGATAGAGAAATTTAACCAGAGTCAGGGATGGGATTGTCAGACAATCGAGGATGTGTATAACCGCATCAAAGATAAAACGGCAGCCAATGCTATTATCAATAGTCTCAAAATTTGTGATCCTGCGGTGGGTTCGGGACATTTTCTTGTTTCTGCTTTGAACGAGATAATCGCGATTAAGAGTGAGTTACAGATTTTATTGGATAAAGAGGGTAAAACTCTCAGGGATTATCGGGTTGAGGTGGTGAACGATGAGTTAATCGTCACCGATGATGACGGTAATCTGTTTGAATATAATCCCCGCAACCGAGAAAGTCAGCGAGTACAGGAGACTTTATTTCAGGAAAAACAGCGTCTGATTGAGGGGTGTCTCTTTGGAGTTGATATCAATCCCAACTCGGTGAAAATCTGTCGGTTGCGTTTATGGATTGAGTTACTCAAGAATGCTTACTACAAAGCAGATAACGAGTTAGAGACGTTACCGAATATCGATATTAATATCAAGGTTGGCAATTCTCTGATTAGTCGCTTTGGGTTATCCAATGATTTACAAGTCTTTTCCCGCAAAAATCGTTTAAGTATCGAGAGTTATAAGGATGCGGTGAGAGTCTATCGCAACGCGGAGGATAAATCGCAAAAGCGCGAGATGGAGAGATTGATAAGTGAGATTAAGAGTAGTTTTCGTCAGACTTTACAGGGAGATAATCCTCTGAAAAAGCGCTTGCGGGGTTTGGAAACGGATTTATATAGTCTAGAGAATCAAATTTTGTTATTTGAGGAGTCACCCAAGGAAAAGAAAGCGCGGGAAAGGAAGATTAGTCAGTTAAGGAATGAGATTGATAAGTTACGTCCGCAACTAGAGGAGATTGAAAGCGGTAAGATTTATCATAATGCTTTTGAATGGCGCTTCGAGTTCCCCGAAGTCCTAGATGATAAGGGGAATTTTATCGGTTTTGATGTGGTAATTGGCAATCCTCCTTGGGGAGCAAAAATAGATAATAAACATCTAACCAAAATAAAAGAGAAAAATTCCGATATTATCGTGAGAATGATAGATTCTTTCATGTTTTTTGTTAATTTGACATTCTCCATTAAATCGCAATATGGTCTTATCTGTCAAATTATCCCCGATGTTATTCTCTATCAAGTTGATAATGAAAAATTACGAGAGAAAATTTTTAAAACCCATCAATTAGAGATAGCTTTTAATCTGGGAGATAGAATTTTTGAAGATGTTGCTAGACCATGTTGTATTATACTTCTGACATCGAAATTTACTAATATATCTTGGGTGGGAGAATATCAAAAATCTTCTGATGATAGTGTTAATAGTCTCAGTCACAATTTATTAATACCAATAGAGACATCTTTTTTTAAAACAATTCCTAATCAAGTCATTACTACTAAAAACCTAATTGGATACAAAATTATCAATAGATATAATAAAATTAAACTTAGAGACTTAATAGATCAAGATGGAATTCAAAGAGGAGTCAGTCCTGATTTAAAAGAAGCTTTTATTGTTGATAAAAAAAATATCGATAAATTCCATCTGGAGCAAAATTTTATTTTTCCTACTATTACTGGTGGGAGGGATTTAAATAAATACTTGATCTCAGATATTGATAAAAAGATTATCTATACTAAAAAAACGGATGATCCTCAATTAATACCGCAAATAATTGAGTATTTAAAATCTTTTAAAGAGCGAATAACTTGTGTAGAAGTTAAAGAAAATAAACATCCTTTTTGGTCTTTGCACCGTCCCAGAAACCAAGAAATTTTTCTAAAACCAGAAAAAATTATTGGTGTGATTACTGGAGATAAAATTATTGTTGCTTTGGATAACAATCAAATATTTCCAACGGATGGACTATACTTAATGTCCAGTAGCGGAAGATTATCCAATAAATTTTTATTAGGAGTTTTAAACTCAAAAATCATTACTTATTTTTATCGATTATTGTCAATGGAAGTTAATCGTACTTTAGCTCAAATAAAGCCAACAATTTTAGAAGAAGTACCGATTGAAACACATCCTGAAACCTTAGTAAAAAAAATTGAAATTAAAGTCGATCAAATTCTCACGGCTAAAAAATCTAATCCCAAAGCTGACACCAGCGAGTTAGAAAAAGAGATTGACAAAATAGTGTATGAATTGTATGGATTAAGTGAGGAAGAAATCAGGATAATAGAGGGAGAAATAAAATAAATATAAATGTAGTAACGCACCCAAAAGCATCCCAAAGGACTAAAAAAAATTTGCTCCCCCTAAATCCCCCTTAAAAAGGGGGACTTAAATTTGATACATTAGTTCTGATGATAAATTCTGTTTTTAATAGTATGATGAACTCCCAATCGAACTTTAAAACCCATCTCCCCACTTCCCCATACCTATTACCTAGAATTATTAGTATTCTATAATACCAATGCTTAGGAAACTATAAAGAAAATCCCAAGATTGAGCGAGTACCTTGGCGAAAAAAGCTATAATAGAATAAAATGCCTAATTTTTTCAACAAAATTGTTATGATAGTTACCAATAGACAAGAGCTAGAAGAACTGATACAACAGGTAAAAAAAGCTCAACAACAATTTGCCAACTATAACCAAGAACAAGTAGATCTTATCTTCAAAAAAGCCGCATTAGCAGCCAACAACGCGCGCATTCCTTTGGCTAAAATGGCAGTACAAGAGACAGGGATGGGAGTAATAGAAGATAAAGTGATTAAAAACCATTTTGCCTCAGAAATCATCTACAACAAATATAAACACAGCAAAACCTGCGGCATTATCGAAGAAGATAAATCCTTTGGATTGCAAAAAATCGCCGAACCCGTGGGCATTTTAGCGGGGATCGTACCCACCACAAATCCCACCTCCACAGCCATTTTTAAAGCCCTAATTGCCCTGAAAACCCGCAACGGCATCATTTTTTCCCCCCATCCGCGAGCCAAAGACTGCACCATCGCGGCGGCCAAAATAGTCTTAGAAGCGGCCGTGAAAGCGGGCGCACCGGCCGGTATTATTGGTTGGATCGATCAGCCATCGGTGGAACTTTCCCAAGCATTAATGCAACATCCCAGCATTAATTTAATCCTTGCTACCGGCGGTCCCGGTATGGTAAAAGCGGCCTATTCTTCCGGAAGACCTTCCCTAGGAGTCGGTGCCGGCAATACCCCCGCTTTAGTGGACGAAACTGCTCACATAAAAATGGCCGTTTCCTCGATTATTCTCAGTAAAACCTTTGATAACGGCATGATTTGCGCCTCGGAACAATCGGTAATCGTTGTCGATAGCATCTATGAAGAAGTTCGACAGGAATTTATTGCTCGCGGGGCCTATCTTCTTTCCCCCGAAGAAAGGGAAAAAGTCGTCGGGATTCTCCTAAAAGATGGTCATATCAACCCCGATATCGTCGGACAACCGGTAGAAAAATTAGCCACCATGGCCGGAATTTCCGTTCCCGAAGATACCCGCTTACTAATCGGAGAAGTGGAAAATATTGGCTTAGAGGAACCATTTTCCTACGAAAAACTCTCGCCAATTTTAGCCATGTACCGGGCCAAAGACTTTGAAGATGGGGTCAAAAAAGCCGAAAAACTGGTCTTATTTGCCGGTCGAGGTCATACGGCCGTGCTTTATACCGCACCCTCCAATCGGGAACATATTAAGCACTTTCAAGACAACGTACAAACGGCCCGGGTATTAATTAATACCCCTTCCTCCCAGGGTGCAATTGGTGATATCTATAACTTCCGTCTCGATCCTAGTTTAACCCTCGGTTGTGGCACTTGGGGCGGTAATTCCATCAGCGAAAACGTCGAACCTACCCACCTATTAAATATTAAAACCGTAGCCGAGCGCCGGGAAAATATGCTTTGGTTCCGAGTACCACCAAAAGTATATTTTAAATACGGAGCATTACCCGTCGCTATTCGGGAATTAGCCGGCAAAAAACGGGCCTTTATTGTCACCGATAAACCTCTTTTTGACCTAGGAGTTACCGCAGCTTTAGAGGAAGTTTTAGAAGAAATCGGCATCACGATTAATATCTTTTATGATGTGGAACCCGATCCTTCCCTAGAAACCGTCGAACGGGGGTTAAATGTAATTAATACCTTCAATCCCGATGTAATTATCGCTATCGGTGGTGGTTCCCCCATGGATGCCGCTAAAATCATGTGGCTACTCTACGAGCATCCAGAGATAGAATTCGAGAGCTTGGCCATGCGTTTTATGGATATCCGCAAACGAGTCTATGAATTGCCCCCTTTAGGCGAAAAAGCTCTGATGGTTTGTATTCCCACCACTTCGGGAACAGGATCAGAAGTGACTCCCTTCGCCGTCGTGACCGATCGCCGTAATAATATTAAGTATCCTTTGGCCGATTATGCTCTAACTCCCAGCATGGCCATTGTCGATCCGGAATTAGTGCTGAATATGCCGAAAAAATTAACAGCCTACGGCGGAATTGACGCTTTAACTCACGCTCTTGAGGCCTACGTCTCGGTTTTAGCCTCAGAATATACTAATGCTCTTGCTCAAGATGCCATCCGACTGCTGTTTAAATACTTGCCCAGTTCCTATCATAACGGAGCTAAAGACCCGAAAGCGCGGGAAAAAGTCCATTATGCGGCGACAATGGCAGGAATGGCCTTCGCTAATGGCTTTTTAGGCATCTGTCACTCCATGGCCCACCAATTAGGGGCAATTTTCCACATTCCCCACGGTCTAGCCAATGCCTTGATGATTTCCCACGTCATCCTCTATAATGCCACCGATGCCCCCTTTAAACAGGCGACTTTCTCTCAGTACAAATATCCTAACGTGAAGTGGCGCTATGCCAGGATCGCTCATTCCTTGGGATTGGGAGGAGAAAGCGAGACCGAAAGTGTGGAAAGATTGGTATTAGCGATCGAATGTTTAAAACGGGAAATCGGTATTCCGGCCAGTATTAAAGAGGTAATTCCCGAAACTGAAGCCGAATTTATGGCCAAATTAGACCATTTAGCCGAACAAGCTTTCGATGATCAGTGTACCGGAGCCAATCCCCGTTATCCCCTGATTGAGGACTTAAAAACCCTGTTAATCCAAGCTTATCACGGCAATTTGCCCCTAGAGGTGGCGGTAAATGGTCACGGTGATGTCAGTCTTGCCGATTTGAAGTTAGAGCCGCAACCGTTGAGCTTGTAGGGATAGATTTTGCCTTTGATTCCCCCTACCCCCTAGTAGGGTTGATTCATGAATCAACCCTACACCCCACACCCTACACCCCTTAATCAGGGGATATCCCCCCTACCCCCCTTAATAAGGGGGGCTAACCACAGAAACCAAAAACCTACCTACTTAGGGTTTGCTGAATAAATGTGAAATGTAGGCAAAGTAAGGGTTTTGGGGCTTTTCTCGCGAAACAGGTGCAAGATTTTGAGAGAATCGTCGTTCAAAACCTTGCATCTTCATCGGCCCGCGTCCTGTAGGGGCGAAGCATTCGGGCAATAACCTATCGGTGAAACCGTAGATTTTCTATCCGAATGCTTCGCCCGTACTTTTTCAGCAGACCCTACTTAGCCACTACTTAAAAATTATCTTTTTTCCCCCGCAGCCGCGCAAACACTTGTACTGGTTCGCTGCTATCCATGGTCATGGCCAAAGCGGGACTATCCCAACGCAAAAAAGGATTAGTCAGCTTTTCCGTCCCCAAAATTGCCGGAATCGTGGGAATATCTTCAGCGCGATGTTTTTCCACTTCCCGATAACGCTGTTGCAAAGCAGCATTATTAGGGTCAACTGTCAAGGCAAACTTTAAATTATTTAACGTATATTCGTGAGCGCACCAAACCCTAGTCTGGTCAGGCAGCGATCGCAATTTAGTTAAAGAAGCCACCATTTGGCCCGGTGTTCCCTCAAATAAACGACCACAACCCCCAGAAAACAGGGTATCACCACAGAATAACTCACCGTAATCTCCGGGGTTAACCGGGGGAAAATAATAGGCAATATGGCCGCGAGTGTGGCCGGGGACAAAGAAAACCTCGGCCCAGCGACCGGCAAATTCCACCCGATCCCCCTCCTCTAAAAACAGCTGCTGGCCCGGAATGCGACCGCGATCCTCCTTTCCCCCATAAACACAAAGATGGGGATAACGATTAATTAAAGCCTGATTAGCCCCCACATGGTCGCCGTGGTGATGGGTATTAAAAATAGCGACTAAATCCACCTGTAAAGCCTCTAATCGCCTGAAAACCGGTTCAGGTTCGGCCGGATCTACCACGGCCGCGATTTTTTGCGCTCGATCGTAGAGGAGGAAAATATAATTATCGGAAAGGGCGTTAAGACGTTCGATCTCCATGGTAGAATCTTGGGCTAAGGTTTAACTCGATCATATAGTGCTAACCTAACTCCCCGCAGCACAGGAATCGGCAAAAATTACGCAGGGAATCCCCACATGATTAATGGGAACAATATCGGGTTCTGTGGGGGGAAATAAAGCGACAACGTGGGGAACGGGACGGGGAGTATAATGCACTTGCGACTGGCCCCGATAAGCGAGGGAGGTGCTTGCTCCTGAATCCAACATCACCGCGTCCCGAAAACCTGCCTGTACTAATAATTCTCCCAAAGCCATGGAATCGATCGGGTCTCGGGAAACCCCGATTACTGGCTGTCCTGCCTGATTAATCCCCCAAAAAGCCCGGTGACGCAGGGCATCAAAACCGTAAAGTGTACCAAAGGACTCTCGCGATTGTGGTTGTCCATCTTTGACTAACCAAGCGGCCGCGACAAAAGCATCCGTCACCTTGAGATCATCTCCAGCCTCCGCTGCGATTCCTTCTAGGGTATTATGACGGGCAGGATCAAAAGGAAGATAACGCACCCATCGCTCAGTAATGATTACTAAAGGACGACCCTCTAACTTGCCGATTTCCCCTTCATATCCCGGTATAAAGCCGCCATTTTGGCTTAAAACCGGCCCGATCATCTGATTTGAGTCCAATTCCTTGAGAGAGAAAAAACCGCCATCTACAGCCGCGATCGCTTCTGTGCCGGCGATAATTTCCTCCACTTGATAACGACTATCAGCGTGGATGGTTTTGGGAATGCCGCCACTAATTAATACAAGTGTATTAGTTGGGAATTCCACTTCCCGTTTTTGGATGGTGGTGGCAAAGTTAAAACCGCCATCGGTACGGGGTAAGGGATCACCTCCCCAAGCTTGCGGGACAACTTCTCGCGTGCGCGATTGCCCAAAGCGTCCAATAGTGAGTAAATCGGGGGATTGTCCAGCAAAATGCTCATCGAGGTCATTCATCGATAAAGCCGCCCGATAACCCGCTTTTTTGACGAATTCCTTCACTCGATCGTCCGCCTTCCCTTCCGGATAGGTGAAATAATTAATCGGAATACCCAATTCTTTTTCTAAGATTTGTTTCGATTGCTTGACTTCTTGCTCTAAATCTGCATCGGATAATAACCTTAAATCCCGGGGATGACTGACACTATGGGAGACAATTTGTACTAGAGGATCGGCGGCCATTTCCTGGAGTTGTTGCCAAGTGACACTGGTTCGGCCGGTTTTTTGAGTCATTTTATTGATATAAATCGAGAAAACGGCGGGATAGTTATATTTTCTCAATAAAGGATAGACATACTGGTAATGTCCCCCATAACCATCATCAAAAGTTAATAAAACCGGTTTAGCGGGAAGGGGGATACCTGTCCGCAGATGGGAAATTAACCAATCGATACTGATAGGAGTTGCCCCGATTTCCTGCAAAAATTGAAAATGTGCCTCTAATTCGCCTGGAGTAACGTCAAAGAATACCTCTTTTTCTGGTAAAATGTCGTGATACATTAAAATCGGTACTTTTGCCCCTTGAGCGCGGAGATGAATTTCCGGCCAGGGTGCTAATTCGAGCGCTGTTGCCGAGTTATTTGGCCAATTATCGAGACTAATATCGTTTTTTTGGAGAGATAGGGGTAGAATCACGCGATCAGAGATGTTTTTATAGGTTTTACAATCAAAAACTCTCGATATATCCTTAAAGGAACTATTTTCTAGAACATAATCCGCGCATTCCGGTTGAAACTCCCTAAAAGGTGCGGGGAGAGAATCACCCCCCACCAGAGCATTAGAACGAGGATAGAGAGAAATTGCCCAAATAATCAGACAAACGACGATAAATGCCAAAAATCCGTATAGGGGAAGGAAGGGAAACGAAGATTTTTGCCGAGCTTGCCAACGCATAAGATCAAGTAATAAAGTAAAAAGTAAAAAGTAAAAAAGCAGATAGGCCCTGAGTTACCGAAAAAACTGCCTTTTATCTAGATTTTTGGCTTTTGTTTTCTCGTCAGCAAAGCCCACTGATTACAAGCTGAGTTTCCCTATAATCCGCTCCCTTGTCAAGTTTTCTAGAACACCCTCATCAGTTATCAGTTATCAGTTATCAGTTATCAGTTGTCAATAGACTACCTTTATTGATTCTCCCCATTTCCCCACACCCCACACCCCACACCCCACACCCCACACCCTACACCCCATTTCCCCATCACCCCACACCCCACACCCCACACCCCACACCCTACACCCCACACCCTACACCCCACACCCTACACCCCACACCCCGCTATATTCACGGGGATTAAACTGGTAAAGCGTGACACAAAACTGCTAGAGTTACCAAAGACGAGTATATAAACTTTACAGATATTGTATGAGAGTTTTGGTTATTGGCGGAGACGGCTATTGTGGTTGGGCAACGGCACTCCATCTATCAAATAGAGGTTACGAAGTAGGCATACTTGATAGTTTAGTTCGTCGCTATTGGGACTTACAATTAGGCTGCGATACCTTAACACCGATCGCACCCATATCTCATCGGATTCAACGCTGGCAAGATCTGACGGGAAAATCGATCGATCTTTTTGTCGGGGATATCAATAACTACGACTTTTTGATTCAATCCCTGCGACAGTTTCAACCGGATGCGATTGTTCACTTCGGAGAACAGAGATCTGCACCCTTCTCCATGATCGATCGCGAACACGCGGTTTTAACCCAAGTTAATAACGTTGTTGGCAATTTAAACATCCTCTACGCGATGAAAGAGGAATTTCCCGACGCGCACCTAGTGAAACTGGGAACGATGGGTGAGTATGGCACACCTAATATAGATATTGAAGAAGGCTACATCACGATCGAACATAACGGTCGTAAGGATACTTTACCCTATCCCAAACAGCCAGGTAGTATGTACCATCTCAGCAAAGTCCACGATAGCCATAATATCCATTTTGCCTGTCGGATGTGGGGTTTAAAAGCCACGGATCTTAATCAAGGGGTGGTTTATGGAGTCCTCACCGAAGAAACGGGAATGGATGAGATGTTGATTAACCGTCTCGATTACGATGGGGTTTTTGGTACTGCTTTAAACCGTTTTTGTATTCAAGCGGCGATCGGTCATCCCCTAACAGTGTACGGTAAAGGTGGTCAAACGCGAGGATTTTTAGATATCCGCGATACCGTGCGTTGTTTGGAATTAGCGATCGCCAATCCTGCTCAATCCGGGGAATTCCGCGTTTTTAACCAATTTACCGAACTGTTTAGCGTCGGTGACTTGGCACTGATGGTGAAAAAAGCTGGTTCCGCGTTAGGGTTAAATGTGGAGATTAACAATCTTGACAACCCGCGCATCGAGTTAGAGGAACATTATTTTAACGCTAAAAACACGAAATTACTCGATCTAGGCCTACAACCTCACTATCTCTCCGATTCTCTCCTCGATTCCCTCTTGAACTTCGCCACCAAGTATAAAAATCGGGTAGATATGAATCATATCCTACCAAAAGTCACTTGGAAACGATAATTTATTAGTAAATGATAAGTTGAGGATGGGTTACTTGCCCATCCTTTCCGTTTTTCTAATGTATCGCCATCAAACTCGATCTTAATCCGCACTGATGGGAATTATGGTCGTCCGCAATTGGGGAAATTAGGGCAACGTTCCCGCATTAACTGGGAAAATTCGGTTCTTTGAGCAGGAGTTAGGACTTGGCGAATTTCCAAAAAACTTTCAAATTGCAGGTTACTCATTTCTTGGCGATTGCGGGAGATTTGCTGATGTTTAGCACGAATATCTCGATCGGAGGCATTATTCGATAATAAACTATTTAGTTCTTGTTCATTCTTTCTAATAGTTTCTTGCAATTTTTGGATTTGTCCTCGGTATTTCTGACGAATAGCGGCAACTTTTGACTTTTGGTCATCGGTAAGGTTTAATTGTTCGATTAGTCCTTCTCTAGAATTATTCATCCGACGGGGACGACTCTCAGGACGCTGGGGAGAGCTAGTTTGAGCAATAAATAGACGATCTTGGGGATAGGATAACACCGTGGCAGTTGGGGCCAGGTTAGCGGCCAGAGTTAAAGCCATGGTTGTGCCGAGAATCGAGACAGTAGAAAAGTACATAATTGACCTTGACAAAGAAATTAAGGATTATAGGTAGAATAGGTGAGTTGAGGCTCGTTTAAGCTCATCCAAGGGGAACTATAAACGCTAGAAGCAGCAATCGGTGGAGCGATGCTATGGTTCCAACTTTCCACTAAAAAAGCTTCTAACTGCTCGTCAGAAATTTGGCCTAGTTGTGGATGAGGATCAGACCAACGATAGGAAGCAACAATCAGCACAGATAAGGCAGTAATACCAGTTATCCACCCCAATAAAGGCAGGGATTTTGGCCAAGTTACCGGCCTTTCTCCCCTAATCATTTGCATTAACTGTTCTTCTTGATCTATCGGTCGAGGTGGCAGCGATGGACGATAGCGACGCAGAAAATTAACTACTTTCTCATCTTCCGGGGACATTAGAGAACTCCTTGTTTTTGCAAAAATTGACCCATGGTTTTACGCGCATAATGAAGACGTGATTTCACCGTACCGAGGGGAATTTCTAAGATTTGAGCGATTTCCTTTTGGGGTAAGTCCTCTAGATCGTGAAGGACAAGGACAGCGCGATGTTCTAAACTGAGAATTTCTAACCCTTGCTCGACCACTTCCTCATAATGCAATTGCATCAAATCGGGACTATCTTGGGGACGGGATTCGCTATCAAGGGAGTTTTCCTCATCAGTGCTTTTGGCCATCCTCATTTGTCTTTTGGCTAATTGTCGCCGACCATCGATCGCCACATTCCAGGTGATCCGATAAACCCAAGTG
The DNA here is from genome assembly GCF_020246405.1 of Microcystis sp. M083S1. Classification (NCBI taxonomy): domain Bacteria; kingdom Bacillati; phylum Cyanobacteriota; class Cyanophyceae; order Chroococcales; family Microcystaceae; genus Microcystis; species Microcystis sp. M083S1. Next base: position 9,424 of record NZ_JADBTB010000234.1, on the reverse strand, counting down.
GAAAAGTATTCAGGTGAACGCAATTTCGGCAACCCGCGCCACAGTCTTAAAAATACCTCTTGGACAAAATCCTCTAGGAATTCCTGTCCACAGAGTTGATAGAGAGTAGAGCGGATTTTTGGTTGATAAAGACGGTAAAGGTGACGAAAAGCACCCCTATCACCCCTTTGACATTTCAAGATTAACTCTCGATCGCTCACACTTGTTTGCTTATCGGTTATCACCCTGATCATTACCCCCGCTGGATACCTGTCCGTTTAGACTGGGGGGTGTCAAGAATGGTTCATAACCAGTTATCAGTTATCAGTTATCAGTTATCAGTTATCAGTTATCAGTGATTCAGTGATTCAGTGAATCACTGAATCAGCTTTTTTCTTCCTGCTCCCCATCTCCCCTCTCCCTTCTCCCTTCTCCCCACACCCCACACCCCACACCCCACACCCCACACCCCATCACCGAGGGAGTAATTGTTGATAGAAATCCAATTGTTTTTGAGCGAGGGCTTTATTAGTATAATTGGTCATTACTCTCTGATAACCCCTCTGGCCTAATTCTTGAGCGAAGCTGGGATTATCTAAGAGAGTTTGTATCGATTTAGCCAGTGCCTCCCCATCTTTTTCGGGAAAAATTAAACCCGTATCGGCAATAACAAAGGGAATTTCTCCCGAATCAGAACCAATAACAGGAACCTGACAGGCCATGGCTTCAATTAAGACATGACCGAATTGTTCTTTCCAACCGACGGCCGTTAAAGTTTTGACCTGATAGGTGGTTTCTGACGGCAAAACTAAAGTGTTCATCAGGTTAAGATAATTAACTACTTGATCGTGGGGAACACTTTCCACTATCATCAAGCGATCGCTTATTCCTGCGGCTGTAGCTTCGCTGACTATTTTATCTTTCAGAATTCCCCGACCTAACAGTAATAATTTCCACTTACCTGTTAATTTAGATACGGCTTTAATCAGCGTTAGAATGCCTTTCTCTTCCACAAAACGACCGACAAAACCAATCACAAATTCATCGCTTTCAATACCTAAAGATCGGGCTAAATCGGGTTGCTTGCCCGGGGAAAAAAGAACTTCATCCACGCCTAATTGCGGTAAAACGGTGTATTTACCCCTGTAACCCCGTTCTTTTAAAACATCTACCCCGTCCTGATTACCGGCAATTAAACCATCGGTATTTTTCAGGTTATAAGCTTCTAACCAAGAGATGGGAAATTTAGGAGTATAGGGAAGATTCCACCAAGTAAAAAATACATTTTTAGCCCGGAGATTTAAGAGACGATTCAGAGTAATAAATTGTGCATAAGCGAGAGATTTAGAACCCTGTTCCACTTGAATAATATCAGGTTTAAACTTTTGCAATAAAGAAATTATATCAGTGCCAAAAGTTAATAAAGATTGGTTATTTTGGCTAAAATTAGAGATGGGAATAACTCGGAAATTATCAGCTATTTTCGGTTGACTTTCAATGATTTTATTTTGGACTCCTCCCGGTTGCCAACGTTGGGGAACAACAATAGTAACTTCAATACTGGGATTTAATCTTGTCAAGGCGCGCAGTTTCTCACAGTTGAGATCAACTATATATGTATGACTAGCGACTAAAATTCTCATAGATTATCTAGTTTTGTATAAATTTGACCATCATTCCAGAGGGACTTTACTTGAGTTTTCAGAGCATCCAGAAAACCTAAACTATAAAAAATTCCCCTAGAAAGGATTTTAATCGGGGAACCACCTTTATTACAGGGAGGATTGCCAAGAACGTGACAATCAAATAATTTAGCGTAGAGTCGCAATTGTTGAGCGGGAGTGAGATTTTTCAGGGCCATCAGAAAGTGATTATGATAAAAAGTCGTCTGATAACTCAGAGAACGAGTGCTAATATCATGACAGCCGCCGGTTTCTTCCCCTAAATGAACCAGATAAGCGGTGGGATCGTACCAGACATGATAGGGAGTCCGGCGTAACCTTAAGCAAAAATCCGATTCCTCGCGCACGGCACTGCCACGAAAGCGTTCATCGAACCAAATGCCGTATTTAGTAAATATATCCTTACGGAAAGACATATTACAGCCCCGGGCTGAGATTACCTGCTGGGGTTTAGTGGTGTGGACAAGATCGATGTAATACCAAGCAATGCCCGGATCCATCGCTTGGGGGGGTAAAAAGTCGATTTCGTAGGGTTTGCTGGTATCTGTCACCATTTTTTGGGAGTCACCCAATTTCATGCGATCAAATACCCGACCGGCCACTACACCTATCTTAGGGTTCTTGACAAAATTCTCACCATGTGCTTTGAGATAATTATCCGGTAGCCGCACATCATCATCGATAAAAAGAACAATATCGCCCTGGGCGCGACGGACTCCATAATTTCTGGCACCGGGTAAACTCGCCCAATCCAGTCGATACCAGCTAATTTTGTGCTGATTAGCCATATTTTCCAGATAGGATTGTAGGGCGGGGCTGTGGGTAGCGGTCTGGTCGATAACTAACACCTCAAAATCGGGGTAATCTTGTCTGAGTAGGTCATCGAGAGTATCTTTAAGAGGCTCTTCGCGTCGATAGGTGGGTATGATGACAGAAATCGAGGGAAAATTCATAGCAGTAAACAGTAAACAGTAAACAGTAATGGCTCTTCGGTTTGTGTTATGCAATGGACGGGGGTTATAAGGGATGTAACCCTTATATAGAAAGGCATTTAGCGATTTTTGTTAATTTTTTTCGTCTAGAGCGAACTAATCAATTAAGTCTCTTGCCAGATAAGGATTTAGTCGATTTATGCCCCCCGATCAAACCAGACCAAGTAACGAAGAACCACAGTAATCAGTAAAAAGACAGTAAGTACCTAAGCAAAATTAATTACACACATCTAACCACCTCTTGCCTCTTGCCTCTTGCCTTTTGCCTTTCTTCACTAGGAAATTAATTTTGCACGACTACTTAGAAAACCGCACACTTAAAAACTCACATCTGATAACTGATAACTGATAACTGATAACTGATAACTGAAAAGGCTTATAGTAATTTCAAGCTAAAGAAACACCTTTGCGTTTAAAATTTAAGCCCTTTTTGGAGGATTTTGTGGCGGTTTCCCCCGCCAGAATTTTTGCTTCTTTTTCCTGTTTTTCGATCACGGGTAATTTAAAAATTACGCCCGCAAATATCCAGTAATAAACGCCCACAGGATCCGTATCGAGGGCATACCAATAGGGAAGATAGGCAACAAAGAGCAGCAAAACCCAATAACTACCGGCAAAACCTCGCAGAGTGGGATCTTTGAGGGAACGATAGGTGCGGAAGGCCAGATAAACTAGATGGGTCATGAATATCATGTACAAGGCAAAACCAATGTATCCCAACTCGAATAAAACTTTACTGTGATAGGTTTCCACAAAAGAAATATCACCGAAAACCCTAGCAGAAGATGTGGCCACACCAAGTCCACGACCTAAAATACCGCCCTGATTACGGATAGCAAAATCCAACTGTTCTTGAAGAAAAGCAGTGGGGGGAGCCTGTTGCCAACGGCTGACGGCACTATCGTAGCGTTGTTGGACAAAATCGGGGTTAAGGAAAGAAAAACCGATAGCTAGAAGTAAAGCGGCGGCAAAAATGATCGGCAAAAATCTTTTTAAGTTAGCGATTTGTCCCGTAAGAATCGTCATCAGACCAATAATCATCGGTACGGCAAAGAAAGCTAATCTTTGCCCGGAGACCACTGCATTGATAAAAACTAGGGTTAAACCCACTAGGGCTGCTAGTCGCCATTTTTGGGAAGTTTCACTAAAGGCACTGGCATAACAAATTACGGCACTAGAGACCAAAAACCAGGCCCAGTGCCAGGGGGAAACAAAGGTACCCGGTAGGCGGATCATATTCACTTCCGGACTATAGACTAATCCCCCACCGACCAAACACCTTGCCTCTAAGGTGGCTTTGAATAGTGCATCGGCCACGTAGCCTCTAGTTCCTACACAACGACCAGTTTTCAGCATCCAGTATTGCATTAGTCCTAGTACACAACAAATAATCACTAAAGTCACTAAAAGACGACCAAAAAATAATAGGGTGGGTTTGTCTTTGATCAAGTAATAAGTGCAGAAGATCAAGGGGACATAACCTAGCAAAACTTTAAACCCTAATAGTCCTTGTAGAAAAGTCTCACTTTCCCGACAGGGAATTCCGCGCAAACGGCCATCCCTAAACACACTCATCCCAGCCACGGAATCGCAAGTAGGCAGAAATTGTCTCTGTAAATTGACGGCTAATAGACAGACTACACAGAAAACAAAGATTAATAATAGAGTTGTGCCTAATTGTTTCGGGACAATAATCGGTAATCGCTTTTTTCGACATTCTAAAACCAAGGCGATTAAAGCGGGTAGATAAAATATATCTTTACTAAGCTGGAGGATTTGACTACCTCCCAACCAATAGACGATAGTGCCAGCGAAGGGGACATAGATAATAAATGCCCAAAGAGCCGCACGGGGATAGCTAAAGGAGAAAACTCCTAAAATTAAGGCTAAACTTACTACAGCCCCTATCTTGGCATCAAATAATAAGCTGAGGGGTAATCCGAGCAAAATTGCCACACAAATGGCAAAAATAATCAACCCCGTTAACTTTTGTTTCTTTTGCCTTTCTTCTTTTTTGAGGGCAAGTTTCTCTTTGATGTTAAGCGGGGGACTATCGGCTTTTGTTTGGCCTTTCTTATTCTTTTTTTTCTGGCGATCTATACTCAGTCCGGTCATAATTATCCCTTGCTAGGCTAGGCTAAGGGCATTATAATCCCTGTCCCCCTCGATCGACTACAAAAGATAGCTTCGCACCGCTTCCACTAGCCTTTCTGTCCAAAAATTGGCTAATTCTAGGGTTTCTGCTTCCACCATCACCCGAATTAAGGGTTCTGTCCCGGAAGCGCGCACCAAAATTCTACCTTTTTCTGCCATAGCTGTCTCAGCTTTGAGGATTTCCCGCCGCAAAGGTTCACATTGCTGCCAATTACGTCGCACTTCTCTATCTTCCACCCGCACGTTGCGTAAAATCTGCGGATAGGTGACAAAGCTATGATCGACTAAGTTAGCCAAGGAAACCGCCGATTTCCGCACTAAAACCGCTAAATGTAGGGCGGTTTGCATTCCATCCCCAGAAACTCCGTAATGATGGCAGAGAATATGACCGGATTGTTCGCCCCCTAGCATGGCTCCAGTTTCCCACATTTGCGCCTGAACGTGCTGATCGCCCACGGCAGTCCGCAAGAATTGACCCCCCAGTTTTTGCCAAGCGCGTTCAAAGCCTAAATTAGCCATCACCGTTGCCACTAATAACCCATCGGGTAGCTGTCCGGCTTCTAAGAGGGAACGACCCCAAAAATAGAGAATATAATCGCCATCTACTACTCTACCTTGACTATCCACGGCCAAGACTCGATCGGCATCGCCATCGAAGGCAAACCCCAAATCCGCTTGCTGATTAATCACCGCCGCCTGTAAGCTTTCTAAATGGGTAGAACCACAATTAACGTTAATGCGATCGCCATCGGCGCGATCATGTAAACAGATAACTTCCGCCCCCAAAGCTTGGAATACTAAAGGTGCTAGGTTAACGGCTGCCCCCCAAGCTAGATCTAAAACTATTTTTAATCCCGATAGGTTAATATCCGTCCCGACGGAATCAATCACAGCTTGATAATATTTTTGGATTAATTCGGGACAAAAAGTCGCTTTTCCCCAATTTACCGGTTTATCTGCTAATTCTAAATTGCCCCTTAAACCCGCTTCTATCTGTCCTGCTAAAGTGCCAGATAATTTTAAACCGCTACTGTCAAAAAATTTAATGCCGTTGTCTTCGGGAGGATTATGACTGGCAGAAATCATGATCCCACCCATCGCTTCGCTTTCTCTGGTTAAATAGGCGACGCAGGGAGTGGGACATAATCCCAGTTGCCAGACCTCTATTCCCGCCCAAGTTAAACCCGCAGTGATAGCATTGGCTAACATATCACTGGAATTACGCGAATCTTGACCGATAATTACCGGTTTGGTGACACCAGCTTGATTTTTTAATACCTGTCCCGCCCAAAATCCGATCTGTAGCGCTAGGGGGGCAGTTAATAATTCTCCCACTTGGCCGCGAATTCCGTCTGTGCCAAACAGGGGGGATGGCGGTAATTCGATCAAACCCCCTAAGGATAACAGGGGATGCGATCGAGCTTTTTGCCCATTTTGATACGATAGAGAAGCTACCATGGCCGATTCCTTTCCTCACACAACACACTCAGAGGATAACATGATCACCGATTTTTTAAAATTAATGTTCCCAGTTGACCTTAATCCTCCTCCCGGAGTTCCTGACACTGTAGGGTGTGGGGTGTAGGGTGTGGGGTGTGGGGTGTAGGGAAATGGGGAGATGGGGTGGTGGGGTGTGGGGTGTGGGGTGTGGGGAGATAGGGAGATAGGGAAATGGGGAAATGGGGAGAATAAATAAAAATAATCTCCTGAATCCTGTCTCCTGAATCCTGTCTCCTGTCTCCTGCCTCCTGTCTCCTGAATTAAAGATTGTTGATTTTTGCCGGAGGTCTAAGCAAGGAACCCAGGTTATTTGATAAGCTAAAACGGTAATCTTGACCCCCGAATGCCCGTGCTGATCAGTGTTGTCATCCCCACCTACAATCGCCAAGCAATCTTAAAAAAATGTTTAATCGCTCTAGAAAATCAGCGTTTAACCGATAATAAGGTGGAAAACTACGAAATAGTCGTTGTCGATGATGGCTCTACCGATGGGACGATCGCCTGGCTAGAAAGTCAAAAAGCTAATTTACCCCATCTGCAACTGTGGCAACAGGATCACGGCGGACCGGCGATCGCTAGGAATCTGGGGGTAGAAAAAGCTCGTGGTGATACAATTATCTTTATCGATAGCGATCTGGTAGTGACAGAAAATTTTCTGCAAGCCCATGCCGAAGCTTTAACCGCCGGGGCAGCCAGTCTCGGCAGCGATCGCTTATTTACCTACGGCAGCGTCATTAACACCTGTAACTTCGATCATCCCACCAGTGAACCCTATAAAATCACCGATTTCTCCGCTGCCTATTTTGCCACGGGCAACGTAGCGATCGCCAAAAAATGGTTATTAGCGGCGGGATTATTCGACACCCAGTTTCAACTCTACGGTTGGGAAGACTTGGAATTAGGAGTGAGATTGAAACAATTAGGACTAAAATTAATCAAATGTCCTGAAGCCGTCGGTTATCATTGGCATCCCCCCTTTAATCTCGCCCAAATTCCCAATCTCATCGATAAGGAAATTCAACGGGGACGGATGGGAGTGATTTTTTATCAAAAACATCCCACCTGGGAAGTGCGGATGATGATTCAAATGACTTGGATTCATCGACTGTTGTGGGGTTTACTTTCCCTGGGGGGAACCCTGAATGAACGCAGCCTTTCCCCTCTGTTACAATGGTTGATCGATCGAGGTAAACCCCAATTAGCTCTAGAAATTGCCCGCATTTTTCTCAATTGGTACAACGTGCGCGGCGTTTATCAAGCTTATCGGGAAATGCAGCCTCAGTGAAATGTCTTGCCGAACACCGATGGGGTGTGACAGGATTTAGCATCGACAACCGACTCCCTAAAACCCGAGACTTTGTACCTCACCATCGAGATAACTGCCCTCAAGGTGAACATTTGCCGATAAAAAACTTAATATTTTCTTTCTTTTTCTGATAATTGCTGCCACAATCAAAAGCAATCGGCAGAGAGAGCGGCGGAAAACACTGACCACCTTTGCCCCTTGTCAATTATCGTCCGAGATTGGGCATATTTAGAAGTAAATTTTCCTAGAGGAGGAATCCCATATGAGTATCGTCGATATTTTAATCGGTTTTGTCGGTGGAGGTGCGATCGGGGGTGGGGCTTTATATGCCCTGCAAGAGGGAAAAATCAGGGAAGCACTGCAAAGATATGAGAAAATTCGGGCGGCTTTAGGTGAAACCGAAGCGGAGTTAAAAGACAGCAAAGGACAGTTTGGCAATATCGAAGCCACCTATAGAGAAGAATTGGCTAAATTGCAAAAAGAGTTAGAAGATAGCCAAGGACGTTTACCAGAGGCAGCCAGCGCAACTGCCGCTCCAGCCGTGGAAAATGCCCATACAACCGAAATTCAGGAACTTCAACGGCAATACGAAGCTAAAATCGAGGAATTGCGCCAAAGCTATCAAAGTCAAATAGAAGGGATTATAGAAGGCAAGCAAGCGGAAATAGAAGCCCTGCGTCAAAGTCAACAGGAGCAGATTCTAGAATTAGAAAATGGCTATCAGTGGCAAATTCAACTAGAACAGGGTTATCAAAGTCAACTGTTAGAACTAGAAAACGCCCGCCAAACGGTATTGGATGAGCGAACCCCTGAAATTGTCGAACCCTGGGATGATTTCCCCGATAACCCCAGTGCCGAAGAAATCAATCCTTTTGAGGGTTTTATCACGGAAGAAACCCTAGGATTAGAACCAGAATTTGCCCCCGAAACACCCCTAGAAACGCCCGTTTCCCCCTCAGAATTCACTGGGGAAATGAATCCCTTTGATGGTTTTATCACGGAAGAAAATCTAGAGTTAGCAGCGGAATTCACTCCTGAGATGGAGATGTTTGGCGAAGAGGAAGAAACTAGAATGATCGGTAGCCTAGAAGAATTATCGGGTAATTATGATCGAATATACAGTCAAGAAACCGTTGGCAGTGACACGGGTTTCTCTGATTTATTAGCCACCGATTCGGAAAAATTCGCCGATGCCCCAAATTCTCTAGATGACTTATTTGCCGATATTAATGACAGCAATAGCCCCGAATTATTCGAGCCTTTTGCTGAAGAAACCCCTAAAGTTGCATCTAACCGCCAAAATGTTGCTTCTGTTGCGAGTGACCAAGAAGAACTGGATTTCTTCAGTATGTGGGATGAAGAAGAAGTGAGCGATCCAGAATCCCTGCCTTCTGACGAAGAATTTCCCCTTGATGATCTATTTAGCGATGATTTATTCTCGGATTGGGACAATAGCAAAACCACGACGCCAGAATCTCATCAGTAGGCAGATTGCCCGCTATCAAGGCAGAAGACAGAATTTCTTCCCCACCCGATTTCTGGCTTCTGACTTTCTTAGTATATCGGCATAAGTACCTAAGCAAAATTAATTACACATATCTAACCACCTCTTGCCCCTTGCATGAGTGCCTATCTTCACTAGGAAATTTATTTTGCACGACCACTTATATCTGGACTTCCCCGTTGACAAAAGGCCATAACCTGTGCTGTAGAAGGGATTAAGAGAATTTACAGCGCCCCGTTACTGGGTACAAATCAGGGAAACTCCCAATAAATCTAACGCTTTTTGTTGCAGTTGGGTCGGTCGAGTT
>NZ_JADBTB010000233.1:0-5392 GCF_020246405.1 Microcystis sp. M083S1 | reverse complement strand
TTGATAAGGGGGGTGCCGATCCCCCCTTAGTCCCCCCTTGATAAGGGGGGTGCCGATCCCCCCTTAGTCCCCCCTTGATAAGGGGGGTGCCGATCCCCCCTTAGTCCCCCCTTGATAAAGGGGGTGCCGATCCCCCCTTAGTCCCCCCTTGATAAGGGGGGTGCCTGACAACTTTTAACACCTACTCACTTAATTTTCTGAGGAGTTAGATTATGAATACTCAAAAAATGTTAATCAAATCGTCTTTATTCCTAGCTACTATTTTATTAGTCGGGGCTGGTTTTAGTCCGCAAGTGTTAGCTCAAAGCTTGAACCCCAGTCAACCGGATTATCAAAAAAATGAACGTAGTTCCGATGGCAGGGATGATCTCGGTGGTTTTAATCCTTTAGACTTGATTCATAATAGTAATTTTCGCCGTAGCCGGGACGGATCGGAATTTCAGGAAGACAGCCTCAATAATATCAACGAAGCGGCCGAGGAGTTTAAACGCAAGCAAAGGGAACAACTGGAAAATCGGCAAAATGCTGCCCCAGAAACCAAATAAAACCTTTTTGCTAGTATATATGATCGCTAAGTGCAGATGATCTGAGAAAGACCGATAACTGAAGAGCATTGGGGGGTTTATCTGACACGAATTTATATTAAACTTAGGATTGGTTTATTGAATTATCGTCTTATTAAAACTGTGGAAGTAATGGAAATCGGGCAAAAAGTCAAGGTCTGTCGCTTAAGAGACCGCGTTAACTCGGATGTAGCGGGTAAATTGGGTAAAGTGGGTGTCATCAAAAATTTTAAGATGACCGATGGCAGCGGTGTTGGTGCTGTTGTCCAGTTCGATGATAAGACCGCTACTTGGTTTTTTGAGGATGAACTCAAACTCATCTAAATACAACGCTTAGGAATTAATTATGTCCTTAATTTTGACCTTTTTGGGCAAGGGGGGCAGCGGTCGCAGTACAATAGCGATCGCTTCGGCGAAGAAAATGGCTGGTCTGGGGTCAAAAGTTCTCTTGATCGGTCAAGATTCCGGCCCTGCTTGGGGATTACTCCTCAAGGCCTCCCCTAGCTCCTCTATTACGGAAATTGCTCCCAATCTCTCGGTTGTGCAGATTAGTAGTACCCAGTTACTAGAAAAAAGTTGGGAAGAAGTCAAGGAATTGGAAAAGCAGTATTTGCGTTCTCCCACCTTGAAAAATGTTTATGGTCAAGAGTTGGGCATTTTACCCGGAATGGATCAAGCTCTAGCTTTAAATTTCCTGCGGGAACAGGATAAAAGCGGAAATTACGATGTCATCATCTACGACGGCAGCGGAGATATCAACAGTCTGAGAATGTTGGCGATTCCAGAGGTAGGTGGCTGGTATTTACGGCGTTTTCGGCAGGTTTTCAGCGATTCCGAGATTGGTCGCACCCTTTCTCCCTTTTTCCAACCGATTGCCGCTGCCGTGCTGAATTTCTCCTTTAATCCCGACGGTTTAGGGAAGAAGGCCGATGATAACATTTTAGACGAGGGACGTTCCGCTTTAGCCGATCCTCGGCGAGTTTTAGCCTATCTAGTCACCAATGATGATCCAATTGCGATCGCAGAGGCCAAATATCTTTGGGGTGCGGCCCAGCAAATCGGTTTAAATGTGGGGGGAGTGATTTTTAATCGCTGTCAGAGTGCCACGGAGGATTTTGCCCCGCTGCCGGCGGCGATTTTACCCTACCGTCAAGGAGAAGATTGGCAGGAGTTAATCGCCGATTTACCCAATTTTCTCACGGTGCAGCCGCCCAAACCGTTAATAATCGATACGGCAGCCGCTCAGGTCAAGGTTTATTTACCCGGATTCGAGAAAAAACAGGTAAAACTGACGCAATCGGGTCCAGAATTAACCATCGAAGCCGGGGATCAACGGCGTAATATTGATGTACCACCGCCTCTAACCGGAAGATCGGTAAAAGGGGCAAAATTCCAAGAAGGTTACTTAATTATTTCTTTTTAAGGGATTATGTCAAACACCGAGATAGAAAACAAGGACGAGCGGGGGGCCAAAACTCGCCAATTATTGGGCATGAAAGGGGCCTCATCGGCAGAAACCTCCCTCTGGAAAATCCGCTTACAATTGATGAAGCCGATCACTTGGATTCCCCTGATTTGGGGGGTTGTCTGTGGGGCTGCTTCATCGGGTAATTATACTTGGTCTTTAGAAGATGTCTTAAAAGCAGCCACCTGTATGTTACTTTCCGGTCCGTTGATGACTGGTTATACCCAAACTTTAAATGATTTTTACGATCGAGAAATCGATGCAATTAATGAACCCTACCGTCCGATTCCTTCGGGGGTGATTTCTATTCCGCAAGTAGTCAGCCAGATTTTGGTTTTATTAGCGGCTGGGTTAGGAATATCTTATCTTCTTGATCGCTGGGCCGGTCATGATTTCCCGATCATGCTCTGTTTAACCCTATTTGGTTCTTTTATTGCCTATATTTATTCAGCGCCACCTTTAAAATTAAAACAAAATGGTTGGCTGGGTAATTATGCCCTCGGTGCTAGTTATATAGCATTACCTTGGTGGGCAGGTCACGCCCTTTTTGGTCAGTTAAATGGGACAATTATGATCCTAACCCTCATCTATAGTCTGGCGGGGTTAGGCATTGCTGTAGTTAACGACTTTAAAAGTGTGGAAGGTGACGAAAAATTAGGCTTAAAATCCTTGCCAGTCATGTTTGGAATTACGCCCGCTGCTTGGATTTGTGTGATTATGATCGATGTTTTTCAAGCAGGAATTGCGGGTTATCTGATTAGTATTCATCAGAATCTTTATGCCGCTATTTTACTGTTATTAATTATCCCTCAGATCACTTTCCAAGATATGTATTTTCTGCGGGATCCGCTCAAAAATGATGTCAAATATCAAGCCAGCGCCCAGCCTTTTCTAGTGTTAGGAATGTTGGTGACAGGTTTGGCTTTAGGTCAGGGGATACTCTAAAAGATTGTAATTAATAAAAACAGGAAATATCCAGTTGACGGGCGATGATCGCCTTGAATCGGTCTTCGGTTTAAGGTAACTTAAACGGTTAAGAGGGGAGAAAATGGATTTTCGGTTCGATCCCCCCTGCCCCCCTTGATAAGGGGGGTGCCGATAGGCGGGGGGATCCCCCCTTGATAAGGGGGGTACCGATCCCGCCTTGATAAGGAGGGTATCTGACAATTTTTAATACCTACCTACTTAGCTAGATCCCTGGTCTTTTCGTTACAATCAAGAGGGAATCGATGCGGAGGAGAAGATTACTTTTTTTTCTTCCCTGCGATTCAGCATTCTTGACGAACTAATCAAGAATAGTTTCTGTTTAACAAGATTGATTCAGACAAGTATCTCGAACCTAGTCACCATGAGTAATACCAGTAATTTTCGTCAAGCTTTACGCGAGGCTAAAAGCCAAGCACTTATCGGCCCTAATGTTATCCCCAAGGCCCTGCCCTATCTCGGTGGCGGTCTAATTTTGACTGCGGTGGGAACCTATGGCGGTTTAGGTGTGATCCAATCCTATCCCCAGATTTTCTTCCCGACTTTCTTTGTCGCCATAGTTGCCGAGATTATTTTATTTTTTGTCGCGCGTAGTAGTGCGGAAAGCGGCAATAAAAGCACTGCTCTGCCCCTGCTGACTCTCTATAGCCTTCTTTCTGGCTATACTCTCAGTGGAATCGTCTATGTGGCCCTAGGTACTTCCGGTGTCGGTTTGCGAGGAGTGGCAATTGCTGCCCTCGGTTGCGGCATCGCTTTTGTGTTGGGACGGAATATCGGCTCGAATCTGTCGGAAAAAGATGGTTTAGCACTGACTCAAACCGTTAGCATCGGTATTCTCGCTCTTTTTATTGTTCTCATTGGTCAGCTAATTTTCTCTATCTTTGGTGGCGGTACTCCCACCTGGTTAGAAATCGCTATTTCTGGCATCGGAGTTTTCTTGTTTGCCGGCTCCGCAGTGGTGGACTTTTACATCTTGCCCCGTACCTACAGAGATGAACAGTATCTCAGCGCTGCTTTATCGATGTATTTGACCTATATCAACCTATTTATCTTTATTCTGCGCCTTTTAATCGCTCTTAACGGTCGGGATTAGGGCAAATAGGGAGGAGTTAGAAATTAGTTACAACCTAACTTCTAACTCCGCTAGAATAGTAAAGAAATGTAAACCGCCTGTAAAGATCATGACTGAACCACAACCGACTCAAACCCCCAAATTAGAAGATCCCAAATTTGGCTTTAATGACTATGCCGAGCGCCTCAACGGTAGGGCCGCTATGATTGGTTTTGTGATCACCCTGTTGATCGAGTATCTCACTGGCCAAGGTCTGTTATCTTGGTTAGGGTTACAGTAGTTTTTTAGGCTTTTTTAGGCATTCTAGGGGAAATACAGCCTTGATTGTTAGCTAACGCATACAGGCTTGATGATTTTCCCCATAGAATCCTTGCAGGACCGAATCACCTCGCTGTTGTGGTGTGCCGTGGGAGTTATTGGGAGCTTCAAAATCGCCCACTTCCGAGGCCGCTTCCGCTAGAAGTTTTCCTGCTATTATATAATCCTGTTTGGATAAACTTCTTGCTTCGGTAAATAACCAAGAAAGGGTATCTCCCGCTAGACAATCGGCCTGTAATTCAATGCCGATGCTCATTCCACCTTCATCGATGCCACCGATACCCCGATTCCACTGAACAGCGTGAGCAGCCTCGTGAGCGACGGCGTAAAGGGGAAATAGGGGATTATCACTAATGCGAGTGACTTGCTTGAGATTGACGTAAACTGTATTATCTACAGTGCAGAAAGCCGCTAGGGAAATTACGCCGCAGGGAGTGGTTATCGGGCCATTGCTTAACAAATACTTAAAATTGATCTGGTGTAATTGAGCCGTATATTCAATTACCGCTTCTAAGGCATCCGTAATATCGTCTGCTTGCGCTCTCTGGGCTAGAGGGGATAAAATCAAGAGGGAACTACAAGAAACAGCAGATATCAGGGATAATAAACGTTTACGGCCAGAGTTAGGTTTCATGATACTAACAAAGTCGGGAGTGAGGAAGAAGTTTAATTGATCTGAATTAGCCTAGTGCTACGATCACAATTCTAAAGGCTATATCTAAGACTTCCAGAGAAAATACAGAATTTACGCAGCTTTTGATCGAAGTTTACAGAATTTCTCGTCAAGGTTGAGGAAATTAATTTGGCACGACTACTTAGGGTTTGCTGAAAAAGTTTTTCGTGGGGGTAGGGTGTGGGGTTTTACCCATTTTCAGGTGGTCAACTACCTAATTTTCAGAGAAAAAGTAACTGAATTTTTCCCCGATCACTCCAATGGTCGGCACTTTTTGGGGGGAAAAAAGTCTAAAAACCTTATTCAACAAGGTTTTT
>NZ_JADBTB010000232.1:0-26107 GCF_020246405.1 Microcystis sp. M083S1 | reverse complement strand
CCCCTTAATCCCCCCTTGATAAGGGGGGTGCCGATCCCCCCTTAATCCCCCCTTGATAAGGGGGGTGCCGATCCCCCCTTAATCCCCCCTTGATAAGGGGGGTGCCGATCCCCCCTTAATCCCCCCTTGATAAGGGGGGTATCTGATAATTTTTAACGCCTACCTACTTATCCCTGAAATTTCGTCAAAATCCCATAGATAGCCCAGATAGCCATGGCGCGTAAATAATGACAGGCGCGAAAAGTTCCCACCGATGTTATTGCTTCCGGGGTGCGAAATTGTAAGCCATTTTCATAGACTTGTTTCACCACCGCTTCTGTAATTTGCCATCCTTGCTTTTCCATTCCCATTTGTAGTAAAAAAGCCACCAACCCAAAATTAATTCCTACCCAAACTTCCAAGGGATGAGTTGCCTGGGGATTTTCGGGAGTACCATCGGGTTTTAACCCATTTGCCGCCCCAAATTTTCCCCCATGAAACTTGAGAAAACAAGCCTGATAAATCTTACCTAAAGCTGATTGCGTGTATTGATTTTCTACCACATCCGGTAAAGCCAATAAACGGGCATAAAATTGACCGCATAATTGGTCAGTCATCACCACATCGGAACCACTGCCACTATCTAAATTATAATATTCTCCATTCCAGAGAGTCTGATGATAAATAGCGCGAGATTGCTGTAACCAACTGGCAAAAATTGCCGTATCTTCTCCAATGATTTCGCCAATTTTAATCGTTGCTTCTAGGGCCGCTATCCACAAACCACCACAATAGGCACTAATTCCCTGTAAACGCCAATCATCAAAGGTTTGGTCTGGTGCGCCGGAATTTTCGGGAATCCCATCCTTATCAAGGTCAAAAGTTTTTAAATATTGCAAAGTCAGGACAATTGACGGCCAACATTCCCGCAGAAAATCCTCATCTTTAGCCCCCGTTAATAAATAATCCCGATAGACTAATAAAACAAAATCACTGCCTAAATCTTTCCAGAGATTACAATCTTGATAACTGGTGTAATTGCTCTTTTGCCAAGGGTGTTCATTGGGTGCGCCTAAATCGTGGGGAGTGGCATTTTTAGCCTTACGAATGGCACTAGCTTGGTTATATCCAATAATCCGAGGAGTGTCGTCACTGCTGGGAATTGCCCTCGCAAAAGCTTCCATGACGGCCTTTTCTAAGCGCGGCCATAACATCAATAACCCAAAGGAACCATAGAGACGCACATCCAGACTTTCATACCAACGATAATCAATACATTCTAACACTCCGAATTGACCGATCGCATCCTGTTCCGTGGCGGCCGTCCAGAGAGTACCGCCGTCCGTTAACAGGTATAATTCATTAAATAAAGCCATTTTAAACCAATCGGCCAGATCGCTGCGTTCTAGGATCGGTTTTTGCCAGTTAATAATATTTTCTCGCCATGTATCGCCGTGTTTTAAAGCCGTGCGTACCATCGCCCAAGCATTTTGACCATTGCGACCGAAAAAGTCCGTATAACGACGATAATAGTTAATTCCTTGGGCAAATTCGGTTACGGGTAAATCCCAAGCTAAAATAAAAGGAATTTTGCGAGTTTTCCCCGGACGAATGGTAAAACGAATCGCCATGGCCGTGGCCGTTTGTTCCCCTTTTTCGGCGGTGGTTTCGTCCTCAATATCCGGTAAAGAGCCATTCATGGCGAAATAGTCCCAAACTTCCCCCCCATCGCCAGCAGGGTTCCATTTACCCCGATAAAATACCTCTAGACTTGGATTAGTGATAGTGGCAATCGCCATCTGTCCATCCCCTTCCCCGGGGTTTTCGTAATCCCGACGCATTAGACAGCCAACGCGGAAATTATCGACAATCCATTGATTATAATTACCCTCACTTTCCCCCCATTTTGATTGATATTCATAGACGGGACTGCCATCATCTCTCACCTTAACCACTGGGGATTTAATCGCGTTAGTAAACCAACCGATTGTATTTTGCCAAGTCAGCATAATACTAATAGTAATCGGTTTATCGGTGGGATTATGAGCCGTCCATTCAAATAGGGCTATAGGATAACTACTTTCTTGATAATTATGCGCCCAAACTGGTGAGAATTGTTCACAAATTAATTGAGTCTGAAAAACATCTTTGTACTCGTACCAACTGCGGGGATAAAGGGCAGAATATGTTCCCTTTTCGGCTGGATACCACGACCAGCGCGATAATGTTCCATCCGTCGGGCTTTCCGTCGCCATAGCGTAGGCTTGGGTGCTTCCGTCTTCTGTTTGTTCAAAAATGCTAAATTGACAGGCGGCAAGGCTATTAAAACTGTGTTCACCGCCGTCCAGATGCCAGAGGTTAAAGTCACCTTTGGGGGAACGTCCGATGCAACCGGCCCCAAATCCCCCCAGAGGCATCCCATGCCAAGGACCATCATCTAAATTGCTGGCGTAACGGACGCTGTAGGGTTTTTCCCAACCTTTGCCTAGAGGACGTTTCCAAGCAGCGGCGGGAATTTCTGGAAGGGAGACGAGATTAAGCATAGATTTAAGTGGGAATTATGAATTATGAATTATGAATTAGGAATTGGGGATAAGGGAGAGGGGATAAGGGAGAGGGGATAAGGGATAAGGGAGATGGGAGAGGGGATAAGGGAGAGGGGAAAGGGGAAAAGAGAGAATAAATAAAAATAATATCCTGAATTCAGACTCTACCGAACCTGTCATGTAAAACTATCAACAACTCGTGCTTGTAAAGCTTGTATACTAAAGCTTTGAGTTTTTGTTAGATTGATATTTATCAACTTTAGAGCATTGCTGGGCAGAGAGGGAGCTTGAGGAATCTTCTACAGTGTAAGTTCGGAAGAACCATAATTCATAATTCATAATTCATAATTCATAATTCTGACTCCACCAAGAAACTTTTTTAGTAAACCCTAATTATTCGCTAAAGAGATAATTACTGCGATCGCTCACTGGCCAATCTTGATTTTCTCCACCGATAATTAAACGTTTAATATCGACAAAATCCTTACTTAATTGGGTCAAGGCATTGATTAAAATATCTAAAGCAATAAGATCGCTAGTACCAAGGTCAAACCAACAACGTCCCCAAGTACCTAAGTATTCAAAATCGGTCATATTGTGCATCGGTGACATAAAGGCATTTTCGGCCATATCTGGATCGTATTCCATATAACTAATATCGACTCCCACCTCCTGTACCTGTAGGTTTTCGGCATTGAAAGCCCCTAATTTACCCAAATAAAACCAAGAGGCAAAAACTTCTTCTACATATTGCTGTTCCATATTCGAGGGAACTGTCGAAAATTCCAGCCAAAACCAGACATCAAAAGGATTAAATTCGCGAAATTGTACTTCCATATTTTTTATAGGAGACAGGAGTAGTCACTGATAACTGATAACTGATTACTGATTACTGATTACTGATTACTATGCTGTAATTTCCAGAGAAAACTAGCGAGGAGATTGGTGATAATATGAGCGAGGATCGGGATTAATAAATTACCGGTGATGATGACGGTATAACCGAGGGCAAAACCGACAACAGTTGCCCAGATAACATAGGGCCATTGTTGGGAACCGCTAAAATGGAGGATACCAAAAATCAGACTAGAAACGGTTAAACCAAAGATATTTAAGCCCAAAGCTGGCAAAATCACCCCGCGAAATAATAATTCTTCACTTAACCCCGGCAGTAATCCAATCCAAATTAAATCGGGCCATGCTAAAGGTTTAATGACTAATTCTAAGTAAGCGTTAGCACTATGGCGATAACTAGGCCAAAAACCATAGAGAAGCCCACTAATTCCACTAATTGCCCCCGCTAAGGCTAATCCGAACAGGAAATCCGGGAGAGTCCAGCGAATGGCGGGAATAGCGATCGCACCGAAATATTGCCAAACTTTGGCGACTACCAGCAAGATAATCGCCGTTACCGCCATAATGGTGAGGACTTGTGTGCGTGTCAGGGGATCAAATTCGGGATTAGGGGAATTAGTCACGGATTCTCGGATAAACAGCGTAAAGAGTTTAAATTAGGGCGAAGAGATGCGAGGTTAACCCCTGCCCGTTGACAAACGATCGCACCGATCGCCTCCATATACGAGTGTACCCTAATTGCTTTCACCCCTAGGGGTTCTGGGGCCACCTTCATTCTTGTACTATTTTCCTGCACAGCAATCAGTACAGTTTTTTCTTGACAAAAACTTAGAACTGTGCTAGAGCCGCAGGCACTGGCGGGAACGATCAGCGCGTCCACCTCCCGGCTCCAAATAGCATCGGGACCGGGCTGCTTGACCAATTGGGGGGCGCGACTTAAACCCACCAAAACGCAGGGTAAAAAAGTATAACCGATTTCTTCGGCTGCGGCCTTGGGGGAAAGTTGCGGATCGAGGGGCAGCGGACTTAAAGCGGGAGCGTGGGCCGCCGGTATTTGGAATTGTCGCACCACCAGATGGGAAATTACCGCTTCGGCCCCGGCAAGGGGATCCACCCCCTGACCATGGCGATAATTAGCCAGGGCAATGCTATCGGGATCGTCGGGAAAACGGGCAACAATGGCGATCGCTTCCGCCCGGCCTTGCTTAATCAGTTTTTCTGCCCCCCGCAGCAAGCTGTCGGGATTGCCAATTGTTCCCCAACTGGCCCCGGAGGCTGCCTCTCGCAACTGCACATTTAAGGGGGCATCGGTGATAACGTAATCGGTGAGATCTAAGCCTAGGGTGGCCCGGACAGCATCGGCAGCCTGAAGGTGTCTTTGCAAGAGGTCAAATTCAATGGCGCGATCAAATAGTAACCCGATGCGATTTTGATGGACGGGACTTAATCCCCAATCCCCCCGGGCAAAACGATCTAAAGCGTAACCCTCTACATAATAGGTGTTGGCTAGGGGCCAGTACAGTTGGGCGCCATTAAGGACATTGGGATGGGTAATTAGGCGATCACAAACTTGAGCGATCGCTCTGGCCACGGGAATGCCATCCCCAGCATAACCGCCAATCGCTGCCCCGATGCCGGTGGGAATAATTAGTACGGCGGTATAGGGACGGGAATTCACGAGGCAGTGGTGACAATCGCTTCGACTTTGACTTGATTATTCTCGGTATCCACTTCTGTGATTGCCCAACGCAAGGGTTCACCGCGTTTGGCTAATTCTTTTTCGATTTCTTGCTGCAGTTGTTGCGGGGTTTCCTGTAGGTCGATTTCGGCACTAATAAAGTGAGTGGTCATGGGGATTGTCTGGGATAGTTATCCCCTCAGTTTATCAAGATTTTGCCCTCTTGCGCTGGTTTATCGGCTCTCTGGGTCAGGAACCACAAAGAGACAAAGGACACAAAGATCGATCGCCGCTATATAAGTTAAGGGACTTGCGCTTTGATAATGTACCTTTTGGGCGAACGCAGTTCGCCCCTACATTGTGGACAAAATCCGTTACTGTAGGGGCGCAAAGCTTGCGCCCTCCGATCGATTGGGATATTATTCCCACGCAAGTCCCTAAACTGATCACACAGACAATAAGAGAGCCAGATCCATTCTCGTACTATAATTGATACTAGGCTTTCCCCTAGAGATTATGATCGCAGTTCCCAACTACATCAGTCCCCAAGAATATCTCGCTATCGAGCGCCAGAGTCAGATCCGCCATGAATACCGACGTGGTTTGGTTTATGCGATGGCCGGCGGTACGGATAATCACGAGCGCATCGCCTTCAATTTTCTCAAAGTCATTGACGAACATTTCGGCGACTCTACAGACTGTCGGTTTCACTCGGGTAATGTCAAGGTTAACTATCAAGATCAGTTTTATTACTATCCCGATGCTTTTGTTACCTGCGATCCTCGCGATCGCCAAGATCGTTATCTGAAACGCTATCCGAAACTAATTGCGGAAGTGCTTTCCCCCAGTACGGCCGCTTTTGACAAGGGCGAAAAATTCCAAGATTATCAACAGATAGAAACTTTAGAAGAATATGTATTAATTTCCCAAGAAGTCCAGCGCGTGGAATGCCGTCGCCGTAATTCTCTGGGGATATGGGAAACGACTATTTACGAGACAGGCGATCGCGTGATCCTGTCAAGTATTAACCTAGATTTAGCCATCGCCGATCTCTACCGGGGAATAGATTAAAATGTGAACTACTCTCAAGGGAGTTGAGAGCTTGCTGCTTCAAATGGGAATGGATAGACCGCATTTAGTTTATTTGTACTAACTAGCTCGGCAATTTTCCAGCCATTGTTCTAAATCTTGTAGTGACTGAAAATCTAACAAAGCTTCTCCCAAGTTTTCTAACTGTTCTAGGTCAAGACTGCGAATATTGGGCAATAATTCGGGGGAAATGTCCCCTACACGCCGATTTAATTGACGTAAAACTAGGTTAGCTTCTCCTTCTTGTCGTCCCTCTTGTCGTCCCTCTTGTAAACCTTCCGACCAGATTTCTTGATAGATAACTGATTCTTTCATGATGTCCTTCCTTAATAATCGTTGGATGATGTCTTTCTTTAATACTAACCCGGCTAGAATTGCGGTAGATGCGGCCAGATTACTTTGTTCTCGACTATCGCTGATTTGCTCGATTTCTTGGGCAATTTGCCGCAGTAAGTTTTCTTGTTTCTCAGCTTGAGCGAGTATGGCAAAGGGAAACAGTCCGGGGGCCTTTAATAGGGGTTCCGAGGGTTGTTCCCACAGTCTAATCACTTCAAATTGATGAGAGGTTTTCCCTTGTTTATAATCATTCTGTCGGACTGTGGGGGAGTCACTTTTCCTTAGATAAATAGGGTGCATCTCAATTTTGGAGAAATATCAATATCACATTTTGGGCGCACGCGATGCGCCCCTACCATAATATTATTGTAGGGGCGAATTGCATTCGCCCTCTTTTAATAACTTCTGCTGATCACTACAAGTACGAGAGAGCCACAAATATGAGATGCACCCGATAAATAACCACTTGATGGATAGGTTTACGCGGATAGCGTCGATAGAGTCTGGTGGCATAATCTAGCATTCTATAGGGAATATCTTCTTTAGGGTCGGTTTGGAACTTTTTATCACCCTATCCCCAAAAATAACAAAAAGATGTTTATTCGGGAAAGGGTATATCTAAACTCATTTGTTGTCCTTGAGTTTCCCTTTGTTTTTCGGCAGCTTTCAGGACTTCAAAGGTGAGGATAACATCGAGACGTTTTTTCTGTTCAAGGATTTCTTGTACTGTCACAATCTCAATTTTATCGACACTTTGACTCCTATAGGGACTGCGATAAATTCCCGCAGATTTGGCTGTTTGGATCATATCTTTGCTGGGGGTTTTCAAGGTGATAAATATACCCAGGGCTGCCCCTTGTAGTGTCATGGTTCCCTGTAGATCTCTGATGTCTCCCGATTTGACATTACCGGATTTTACTTGAAAAATAATTTTCTCCCGATTGTCTTTATCTCCCTGAAAATAGGCAATAGCATCGATTCCTTTATCTGCCCCTTTTTTGTCATTAATCACAGCCCGGTTATTACTATAGGTTAAAACCGCCCATTTCTCAAATTCTTTGCGGGTACGATCATCGGGTTTAGTGGCTAATGCTTTCGCTGATTCTAGATCTTTGGGAATACCATTTAGTTCAATTTTATCTAAAACATTTTTACCAAAGGAGTCCTCTAATCGCTTTAACATTAAGCTAATACTCTGATAGGTTATATCAATTCCAATCCAGTTTCTTTCTAATCTCTCTGCTACAGCGATAGTCGTTCCACACCCACAATAGGCATCTAAAATCACATCTCCTTTATTACTACTTGCTTTGATTATTCTTTCTAGTAATGCCTCCGGTTTTTGTGTGGGATAACCCAGACGTTCTTTGTCCTGCGAATGAAGTGCAGGAACGTCGTACCATAGTGATTGAATAGGTACTCCTTGTCCTTCATCAAGATACTGTTTTTTCTGAGGAACATTACCCGGTTTTGTCTGAACAACTAAACCATTTTGTATCAGTTCATTCATTTTAGCTAGTGAATATCTCCAATATCTAGTTATCCCCATAACTTCATAGGATGGATTCCCTTTGGCTGCATCACCGGGGGCAGTCATGCTAATAAGTCGATATCTCCTACCAGTTTCAGGTTCTATATATTTATAGAATTTTTTGAGGTATTCTTCCGAATAATCAGCAAAAATGGGATTAAATTTATTATCTCTAGATTTAGAATAAAATAGTATAGTGTCAGTATTGCCATCAAATCTTGTGCTTCCTTGCCCAAAATTACCTTTAACTGTTTCCGCTCTTTTCCAAATAATCTCATTTTTAAAATCACCCCCCTGAGAGCAAAAAATAGTATCTAAAACTATTTTTAAATAATGACTAGCAGTAGGATCGCAGTGGAGATAAAAGCTACCGGTAGATTTTAAAACTCGATGGATTTCCACGATCCTCAGAGTCATACTCACCAGATAAGCGAGAAGACTGCCTTTACCTAAAACTTTGGTTAAACCGTCAATTAAATCGATAGTCTGACTGGTAAATTTACCCTGATAGTTGCTTTGAATTTCTTCTAAAGCTTCGTTAGCGTGATTATCCCATGTCCAGGTATCTACAAACGCTTGTGCTTGTGCTTGATCTTCCTTGCCTAAGTTGTTATAAATTTGGTTGTAATTGCGTTTAGAATTAAAGGGTGGATCGATATAACAAAGATCGATCGATTCATTTTTGATATATTTCCGCAGCACTTCTAGGTTATCACCGTAGTATAGTTTATTGACCATAGAGATTAAGGGGATTGACTGCATTCTCAATTGTATTATTATTCCCCCTTAAAGAGGACGAATGCAATCGCTCCAGAGAATAATATGATTGTACCAATAGTAGAAGCGCATCATGTGCGCCCAAAATTTAATTTTCTTAAGTTCATCTTGCCTGAAAATGAGGGGGTCGCAGGCAGGCACGGATTCCCATTATATAAATAAGTATATGTCAAGTGCTGGGATTTTGTCAAGAGGAATTAAGTAGCTGGTTATAATTAAATTAAAAATGGATTTTGCCTTTAATCACCCCTTGATCCCCCCTTAGTCCCCCCTTGATAACGGTAGGGTTGATTCATGAATCACCCCTACGATGAATCACCTACTCTGAATCAACCCTACTATGAATAATCAACCCTACTATGAATAATCAACCCTACCTTGATAAGGGGGGTTTGATCCCCCATTAGTCCCCCCTTGATAAGGGGGGTTTGATCCCCCATTAGTCCCCCCTTGATAAGGGGGGTAATCTGACAGTTTTTAACACCTAACTACTTAGCAATCCCCAACTAATCAAGGATTACTCAGGATACTGACCCGGACTTTTTCGCCATTTTGCAAAGGTTTACTACTATTAACGACGAAACGCTCCCCCGGTTCAAGTCCGGTGATAATTTCTACTTGACCGTCGAGCGCTTGACCGAGACGAACAGGACGTTTTTGCACTTGTGAGTTAGACTCGGAAAGGACAAAAATGGCCGAGGATTCCCCTTGACTGACAATTGCTGTTTCGGGGACAATCACCTGAGGGGCAGAATTATTATTAAACCGCACCCGGGCCAATAATCCCCCTTTAATTAAACCATCCCCATTGGGTAGAGTAATCTCCACGGGAATCCGCCGGGCCGTGCCTTGGCTGAGGGGAAAAATCCTGTTGATGCGACCGGAAAAATTTCTCTCACCGAAAGCATCAAGGCTGACATTAACCGTTTGTCCTAAATTAATCGTTTTTAAATCCAATTCCGATAATAATACTACTACCTTGACCTGTTGAAAATCACCAATTTTGAGGACTTCATCGCCGATACTGACTAAATCCCCCGGCTCTTTTAGTTTTTCGATAACTATCCCCGTCGCCGGTGATTTAAGAATAGCGTAGGCCTGACGTTGTTGTTCCTGAGCGATGACCGATTTTTGGGCGGCAATTCTGCCGATAATTGCCGCCACCACCTGTTCCTCCACTTTAATTCTCGATCTCGCGCTATTAACGGCTTTTAAAGCCACTGCCGCCGTGGTTTGGGCTGTTTCGCCCTGTTGCAGGGGAATCGCCCCTTCTAGGGCTAATTTTTGCAGGCGCTCGCCATCATTTTTGGCCTGTTGGTATTGTAGTTGTAGGCGCTCCACTTCAATTTCAGCGTTACTGACTTCAATTCTCGCCCGGGCTAATTCCGCTTCTAGGGCGGACAGGGCGGCTTTTTCTTGCCGGACAACGGTGGCAAGGAGACGATCATCAACATGAGCGAGGATTTGTCCTAATTGCACCTCATCTCCCACATCGACGGGGAGATTGAGTAACTGACCGGTGGCTTGCGATCGCAGAGAAACTACTTTTAAAGGTCGGGTAGTTCCCGTGTAATCGAGATTGCGTCCGATGGTTGCCAGTTTAGCGGTGGTGACGTTGACGGTAGTAGTACGGGCCGCTGGTGACGGTGGTTGGGTTTCGGTCCCGGGAGAACAACTCGCGCTTAAGGATAAAATAACCAGAGCGGAAAGGATAATCGGAGTCGATCCCATGGCGATAATCTTGCTAGAAAGCTGCTTTTGAGTCGATGGTCGCTTATTCCTCGTCCCAAGCTTCTACCGCTACCACTTCGCTGAGAGGGTCTTGCATGGAGAAACCGAAATCGAGCAACTCTTGCTTCCAGTATCCCCACTCATCTCCGTATAAAAGAGCCAGTTTCCAGATACTATCGCTAGGTTTGACTACTTTTGCATCTATCCACTTGCTAACCTTGCGTTGAAACTTCACCATCGGGTGAGCTACAGCTTGTTTGGTCATAAATTCAATTGCTATGAATACTTAGGATTTTGCGCTTCCCGACTAAACTAACTCAAGACTAAGACTTTTGCCATTACAAAGGAGCGAGAAGCGCGTTTATTAACTTACTTGTACACCAGATCCGTGGTTTTAGGCAAGTCTTTTTAGCCAAAAGTACGGTAATTACTACTATAGATTAGTATAACCGGAGGCCACAATCATGGAACCGATGCCTCGATCGGTGAAAATTTCCAGTAAAAGGGCGTGGGGAAGACGACCATCGATAATATGAGCGGCCTGAACTCCCTGGGCCAGCGATCGCACACAGCAGCCAACTTTGGGAATCATCCCGCCGGCAACGATGCCTTTTTCAATCAACTGCCGGGCCTGTTGGATATCCAATTTAGGCAATAAAGTGGAAGGATCCTTATAATTCTCTAAAATTCCGGCTGTATCGGTCATCAAAATCAGTTTAGCTGCCCCTAAAGCCGCCGCTATTTCTCCGGCTACCGTATCGGCATTGATATTATGAGCTTGGCCGGTTTCATCGGCGGCCACACTAGAAATCACGGGAATATAGCCACTATTGACCAAGGATTCGACGACGCTAGTATCGACACTGCTGACTTCTCCCACAAAACCAATGCCCTCTTTACCCACGGGACGGGCAGTGATCAGATTACCATCCTTACCGCATAATCCTACCGCTTTACCGCCAGCTTGATTGATCAAGGCCACAATTTCTTTATTGACGCGCCCCACTAGCACCATTTCTACCACATCCATGGTGGCGGCATCGGTGACGCGTAAACCGTCTTTAAATTGGGGTTCAATGCCTAATTTATCCAGCCAACTATTGATTTCTGGACCGCCGCCGTGGACAATAACGGGACGAACCCCCACACAGGAGAGAAAAACGATATCTCGCATGACCGTGTCTTTGATATCGCTGTTATTCATGGCCGCGCCACCGTATTTAACCACTACGGTGCGACCGCGAAATTCTTGAATATAGGGTAGGGCTTCGCTGAGGATTTTCACCCGTTGGGTATCGTTTTCGTGGATATTATTGTTCATGGGTTTTTTTACCTGTCTGATTCAGTGACCAGTTTAGCGGTTTCGGGTTTGGCAAAAACTGTTCACCTTGAACGGATTGCTAGAAAGTCTTAGAGTTGCCGAATTTTTCGACGCAACGGACAAAAATCTCGACTCCCATGGCTAACACCGATTCATCGAAATCAAAGCGGGGATGATGGTGGGGATAGGCTAATCCTAATTCGGGATTGGCAGACCCCAAGAAGAAATAACAGCCCGGTACTTCCTGTAAAAAGAAGGACATATCTTCCCCTCC
Organism: Microcystis sp. M083S1; assembly: GCF_020246405.1. Lineage (NCBI taxonomy): Bacteria > Bacillati > Cyanobacteriota > Cyanophyceae > Chroococcales > Microcystaceae > Microcystis > Microcystis sp. M083S1. The sequence continues at coordinate 13,990 of NZ_JADBTB010000232.1, read as the reverse complement.
CAGGGTTTGACATTCGGGAACGATTCCGGCCGGGGTTTCCACCACTTGTGCGGCGATTGCTCGCACTAATTCCGCCATCTGATCATGATTGATTACCGGGGGATACAATTGCCAGTAATCGAATTGATAACTAGCCCCCTGACTTTGGCAGATGCCCGCGATAATTTCTTCCATCCGTTGTCGGAAATAGCCCCCTAACTGGGGATTGAAATAGCGCACCGTGCCACTGAGATTAGCACTATCGGCGATCACGTTTCTGGCGGTTCCCGCCGCTAATTTACCCACAGTCACCACGGCGGCATCGAGGGGGTTAAGGTTGCGGGCGACGATGGTTTGCAAGGCGTTGACGATTTGGGCCGCCACCAGTAGTGAATCGACGGTTTGATGGGGAATTGCCCCGTGGCCGCCCCGGCCTTGAATCTGGAGATCGAAACATTCCACCGCCGCCATTAAAGGCCCATTTTTCACGCCCACTGTCCCTAAGGGCAGATTATTCCAGAGATGTAGGCCGATAATTCCGTCCACGTCGGGATTTTTCAGCACTCCCGCTTCGATCATCGGTTTCGCCCCCCCCGGCCCCTCTTCGGCGGGTTGGAAAATAATTTTTACTGTCCCCTTGACATCGTGACGGTTTTGTGCTAGGTAAACTGCTGTGCCGAGGGCGATGGCTGTGTGACCATCGTGACCACAGGCGTGCATCTGGCCGGGATGTTGGGAACGATAGGGGACTTGGTTTTCTTCGGCGATCGGTAGTGCATCCATATCGGCCCGCAGGGCTAAAACTGGCCCCGGTTGACTGCCTGCGATGGTGGCGACAATTCCGGTGCCGGCGATGCCGGTTTGATGGTCAATTCCATATTTAGTCAGGGTTTGACTGATTAAGGAGGCGGTGAGGTGTTCTTGAAAGCCTAGTTCTGGTTTTTGGTGTATTTGTCGGCGCCAGTGAACCAATTGCGGCTGCAGGCAACGAATAGCAAGGCGAATTTGAGGGCAATTTAAGCTATTAGGAACGGGAAAGGAGGAAATCATCGGGTTTGGGCGGCTAGATTTTTTGATCATTAGGGGTCGAGAAGATCGTCACCGACCTCCCCTCCCATTTAGAACCGTGCTTGAGATTTTCACCTCATACGGCTCCTCGTTTGACTGTTCCCTTGTTAAAGATACAGCTTGACTTCCTTTGGTTAACTGTGTATTATCTAGACTGACAAAATCTTCGTGGGATGTCAATCAAGATGGTTCTAGGCCTCCATAGGATGCCGATTGAAGCTATCCTTAGATACTATCCCTGAGTAGTAGTTAGCCCAACCTCTAATGATTGGGTTTAGTTTACTAATCAAGGCTGATTGAGGTTCTGTTTTATGTATTTTAATTACACCTTTAATCGCTTCTGTGTGGAGTTTAACTGCTTTTTGGCTAGGTTTAATATGGGTTAGGAATGTTTTGTTCCCGTGTCCAGTTTTACCTGCTTTGTGTTTTCCTGCTGGGTATTATCTGATGTTGAATCCTAAGAAATCAAAGCCTGGTTCTTCTGTTTTCCCATTATACTCAATAGACCTCGACCTAATATTATCTCAAGACCAAAAGTCTTTCTAGTTAAGGAATCTACCCGAATAAAAATTATTTTAATTACCTCATATTTTTTCAGTTAAATTGAATTAGCAACGATAGATATACATTCCAGCTATCGAACTATTTAGTTAGTACATAGACTAAAGGCAAGCTGTGACTCGGTTATAATTTTTGGAGATGTCTATTACACTGCTGTAAAATTACGATGGTTCAGGTCGGACACGGAACCCAGCCTAATCTTGGATGGTTGGCAGTGGTCACAATCTTGGCGTTAGGTTACACCTCGGAGCCTTCCGTTCCCCGCTTCAATTCCAGAGTTGTGATTTCTGAAACTGGGGGTGGCTATCGCCGTTACTCTCAACTTGTAAAGATTTATTACAAGTGTATTGACCTTGAGTCCCCTTTACTAAACGTCGGGACAGATAAACAGTTATAAGGTTGGTCAAGGTTGACCTTTTAGATTCAGTCAAGGGACTGAAGACCTTACTAGGCGGTTATTTTGGGGATTTAAACCCTATTTCATGCCCAAACGTTTCGCGCACTGAATTTACCGTTTAGCGGCAACAATGGCAAAAACGGTGGTATGGGGATCGTCTTTTAAAGTCACCCCTTCCGGCATTTTTAAATCACCCACGAGCAGGGATTGCCCCACACCGATCTCCGAAACGTCAAATTCGATCACTTCTGGGATATTATCAGCAGTACAGGAGACATTAACTTCGTTGACGAACTGTTCGATTAAACCGCCCTGTTTGGTTCCGATCGCTTCTCCCATGGCTTTAATGGGAACAACGATATCGAGCTTACCGTGGGCAGATACCGAGAAGAAACTGAGGTGATAGAGATTTCTTTTCCAGGGATGAGATTGTACCTCTTGGATCAAAGCTTTTCCTGTCCAAGGCATTTCGGGAACATTCACATCCACCAGGGTGTTATTTACCGAGGCTTTTTTCAGTAGAGTTAAGGCCGCTTTTTCAGGAACCACGAGGGAAACCGATTCCGTGCCGTTGTGGCCGTAGAGAACCGCTGGGATCAAACCCTGACGACGTAGGGCCCTGGGGTTAATATTTTCGGGTCTTTTTTGACATTCAACGCTAACTTGCATAGTTGACTAATCCTCTTTGACAATGATTTAAAATTCGTAATTATCCCAAGGTGAGCCATTTTCGTCCAAAAGAGCGCGTTTGGGTCCGTGAATGGGATCTTCAACGATAATAGTTTGGTCGCGACTAGCTCCTAGGGAGATAATCGCGATCGGTACTTCCATAATCGCCCCTAGGAATTTTAGATAATCGAGGGCCTGTTTAGGCAGCTCTTCCAGACTGCGACAATCACTGGTGGGTTGTTGCCACCCCGGCATCGTTCGGTAAATCGGTTGACAACGGGCGAATTCCCCGGCACTACTGGGTAAATGGCGACAGGTTTTGCCGTCCAATTGGTAGGCCACACAGACTTTGATTTCCTCTAGGGTATCGAGAACATCTAATTTGGTAATCGCTAGACAGTCTAAACCATTGATTCGCACCGCATAACGACCGATCACCGCGTCAAACCAACCACAGCGACGACGACGGCCGGTGGTGGTCCCGAATTCTGCCCCGCGATCACACAATAACTGCTCGATCTCCCCCTCTAATTCCGTGGGAAATGGACCTTCGCCTACCCTAGTGGTGTAAGCTTTGGCCACACCGATCACTCGATCGATTACCGTCGGACCGATACCAGAACCCACACAAGCACCCCCAGCGATCGGATTGGAGGAGGTAACGTAGGGATAGGTTCCGTGATCGAGGTCAAGTAGGGTGCCTTGGGCCCCTTCAAAAAGAATATTCTTACGCTTGCGGATTGCTTCGTAGATTTTTAGGGAACTATCGACCACATGGGGACGCAGTTTCTCGGCATATTCTAGATATTCCTCGATCACCGTCTTCGGATCTAAAGGCGGTAAGTTATATAACTTTTCTAAAATGACGTTTTTATAATTGGTCGTCCATTCTAGTTTTTGCCGCAGATTCTCGGTATTCATCAAGTCGATGACTCGAATGCCGATGCGCTCGGATTTGTCGGCATAGGTGGGGCCGATACCCCGTCCAGTGGTGCCGATTTTATATTTACCCCGTTTTTCCTCGGATGCTTGATCGAGCAGCCGATGATAGGGCATAGTGACATGAGCCGTTTGCGAGATATAGAGATTGTCGGTGGTAACATTGAGGGCGTGTAATTGCGCCATCTCTTTGAGTAACACCGAGGGATCTATGACTGTTCCTGAGCCGATTATACATTCCGTATCTGGGTAGAGAATCCCAGAGGGAATTAGATGGAGTTTGAACGTTTGCTCCTCGACGACGACGGTATGACCCGCATTTACGCCGCCTTGAGAACGCACCACCACATCCGCCGATCGACTCAGCAGATCCGTGATTTTTCCTTTTCCTTCGTCGCCCCACTGAGCGCCGATTACAATAACGTTAGCCAAGGTATTTTAGTCTAGCTAAAGTTCACACAAACTACTATTATCCCTCTTGGCGAATACAACTGTCAAGTTATCTCTCTTAGCTAATTGTGGGGAGAAGGCGAGGGGAAAACTCGCCTATTTTCAGGGTTTATTGACCTTCCCGACTGATTTGACGCTCGATAGTTTCGATAGCGGCATTTAATCCCGCTAGACGGGTTTCGAGGTCATCGCGCATCCATTTGAGGAATGTTAATTTACGCTCTTGACATTCTTGGCGGGAAGTGCTGCCACAAGTGTTGAAGAAGAAGGGAAACATAGACTAAGAGGCCTGCTATAACTCTACGTCTCCTATCTTGACGAAAATTTTTAAAAAAGTCTAACCGTTAAGTCGCCATAATAACCACAGACCTAACCCAAAACCGAAAAAGTTAGGCAGCCAGGCAGCTAGGAAGGGGGAGAGGGTGGCGGTTAGTCCTAAGCTGCCGACAAGGAAGTTTAAAAGATAATAGAGGAAAACAATGGCGACACTGAGACCGAAACTGGTTCCCCGACCGATTCTTTGCGGTAGAGAACCCAAGGCACAGCCGATGGTAGCAAAGACGATACAGACAAAGGGAAAGGCGATTTTTTGCTGGATTCGCACTTGAAAAAACCTGACTCTCTTATCATCGCCACTGAGTTTGAGCAGTTGCACATATTCGATCGCCTGTGGTATGTTCATCTCGTAGGGATCGCGGCTTTGACGAGCAAAATCGAAAGCAGAGCGAGATAAAGCGATTTTTTCGGTTTTAAAGGGGATAACTTGGCTATAGGAGGCGTTAGGGGGGGTTAATTCATAGATAATGCCGTTAAAAAAGTCCCAGACGTTATCGACGGCATTCCAACGGGCCGAATCGGCGATAATAATTTGATTTAATTCTTGTTTTAGCCAACGGATAACGGTGACGGTTTTCATCTTTTCCCCGTCAAATTGTTCGGCATAAAATAAACTTCTTAAATTGCGATTAATCGTACCATTTTCTAGGGTTTTTATTTCATAATCGGGATAATAAACATCTTTATTTTTCCAAAAACTTGCTTCTTTATTAATTTTCTGCACTAAAATTTCTGTGGCTCGATAATTAGCATTGGGAACCACATATTCATTTAATAAAAATGTCACAACTGTAACTATTAAACTCAGGCAAAAAGTGGGTATAAAAAGACGATAAAGAGTGACTCCACAGCTTTGCAGGGCAACGGTTTCGCTATCACTACTTAAACGACCGTAGGTGATTAAAGTGGCCAGCAAAAGAGAAACCGGCAGGGAATAAGTGACAAATTCTGGCACTTTTAACAGGAGAATTTCTAGGGCGGAAGCGAGGGGTAGATTGGCATCAACTACCTGATTAGCCAAATCGGAAAGATTGCCGATCGCTACTCCCAAAGAGGCAAATAAACCAACACTAAATAAAAATGGGGGTAGTAGTTGGCTGATCAGATAGCGATCAATGAGGGCAATACCTCCATTTACCCAGTAAGAAATCTTTTTCTTAATCATTGATTTTGGTTAACTCACTCCTCTTTCATCCCATTTCCTAACCCGCAGCCGTCTTGCCTATCCCTTCGGTTAGCCTATCATATTTTGTCTTTGACGAAAAACACCGCCAGAAGTTGTATGATTGCGGTGAGAGTGGACAGAAGTAAGGATTTGGGTAAGTGTAGATAATTTTTCTGTTCCTATTCCCCGATCATCCCCAGGTGAATTATGCTGCTAAACTGGCAAACTTTTACTATTCATAAACGAGTACCTTTAACGATTAGTCGCGGCACTACCAGCGAAAATACTAATATCTGGCTGAAAATTAGCCAGGAAAATATCGAAGGGTGGGGAGAGGCATCTCCTTTTGATATTACCAGCGAGGATAAAAAACCCGATAAAATCCTGCAAGAATTAAACTCGATCGCGCCTCTTTTACAATCTTTTCATCCCTGTCAACGCCAAGAAATTGAAAAAATTTTATGGCAAAATCAGATATCTTCGGCTACTCGTGCCGCTATTGACACGGCGCTGCACGACTGGTTAGGCAAAAAAGCTAATTTACCTCTCTGGCAAATTTTTGGACTCGATCGCTCTTTAATTCCGCCGGTTTCTGTTACTATCGGTTTAAATTCTCCGGAAAATGTGGGGAAGAGGGTGTTAGATTGGCTAGAAATCGGCGATTTTAGCTTATTAAAAGTCAAATTAGGCTCACCAGACGGTATAGAAGCCGATCGAGCTATAATTCTGGCTATTAAAGCAATTGTCCCCCATTTGCCCCTAACTGTCGATGCTAATGGGGGTTGGAAATTTAGCGATGCGGTGAAAATGTGCCAATGGTTAGAGGAAAAAGGCGTTATTTATGTGGAACAACCCCTATCCGTGGGACAAGAACGAGATTTAATCGATTTATACCAAAAATCGCCCCTACCTATCTTCGTCGATGAAAGCTGTTTTTCTAGTCAAGATATCCCGAAACTGGCCGATCGAGTCCACGGCATTAATATTAAACTAATGAAAGCTGGCGGATTAGCCGAAGTGCAGAGAATGATTCATATTGCCCAAGCTTGCCGACTGCAAATTATGTTCGGATGTTACTCTGATAGCAGTTTAGCCAATACTGCCCTAGCACATCTTGGCCCGCTTGTCAACTATCTTGACCTAGATAGTCATTTAAATTTACGCGATGATCCCTTTACGGGATTAAGCTTAGAAAAGGGACGTTTACAAACAAATAATTTGCCCGGTTTGGGTGTTAGTTTACGGATAAAAGATGACTAATTATTTGACTCCTGATAAGAAAGTAGCGATTCTTCTCCACGAAGGAATCAAAGGAACTCGCGGCAAAACCGGGTTAAGTTATCTGCGTTACGGAAAAGCGCAGGTAGTGGCGATTATTGACGCAGAAAGCGCCGGCAGTACCTTAAAAGAAGTGGCCGGAATCGATCGCCCCTTGCCGATTGTTGCTAATGTTAGGGAAGCTCTAACCTATCATCCCGATACCCTGTTAATTGGTATCGCACCCTCAGGAGGCATTTTACCCCCCGATTGGCTAGAAGAAATCAAAGAGGCGGTAAATGCGGGTTTATCTCTCGTTAATGGTCTCCATACACCCCTAAAACCCCTTTTTCCTCAGCTTAAACCGGATCAATGGATTTGGGATATCCGTCTGGAACCCCAAGGCTTAAAAATTGGGCAAGCGCGGGCGAAAAATTTAACCTGTCAGCGTATTTTAACGGTAGGGACGGACATGAGTGTGGGCAAAATGTCCACTAGCATCGAATTACACCGAGCAGCCCAAGAAAAAGGGCTAAAATCGCAATTTTTAGCCACTGGACAGGGGGGAATTATGATCGCGGGGAAGGGTGTACCCTTGGATGCAGTGCGCGTCGATTATGCTGCTGGTGCGATCGAGGCTTTGGTGTTAGAATCGGCAGAAAATAATGATATTCTGTTTATTGAGGGTCAAGGTTCTCTTTTGCACCCTGGATCCACCGCTACCTTGCCCTTAATGCGTGGCACTCAACCGACGGGGTTAATTCTCGTCCATCGCGCTGGACAAATTCATATCAAAGATTTACCCGATATTCTCATCCCTCCCCTAACGGAAGTGATTAAACTCTACGAAATGACTGCCAGCGCCGGGGGAAGTTTCGGGGAAGTGAAGGTAAAGGGGATTAGTTTAAATACTTTTCATCTTAGTCCGGAGGCGGCAGTTAAAGCTATAGAAACTGTGCAGGAGGAAACGGGGTTATTTTGTACCGATGTTGTCCGTTTTGGCGCTCAAGGGTTATTATCAGTGATCAGTAATCAGTAAACAGTGATCAATTCAATCATAGTCCATCACATAATTATACTAAATCCGTTTATTAAAGACTGATTATTTATTCCCCCTTTTGCATGAGCGCCTATCCTCATAAGTAGCCTATACTCAACGGATTTAGTATTACTACTTTCATCCCAGAAACATATCGAAATATATACCTAGAACTTTTATCTCATTCTAAACAATTTTACGAGAACGGATTAAATGTTCTCGAAGGTAATAAGCTCTTGATGAAGCTGTATCAATAATGGCGTTTAATAGTATAAAACAAGATTCATGGAGTTTTTTGGGCAAAGAACCCGTATTTTCACTGTGTAGAAAACGTTGAATCGCGATTTCTAGATAAAATGCGGTATTACTTGAGAGTAAATGAGTATTTTCTTTCTCTTTTTGATGCTTGGCTAAAATGGGCAGCCCTGATTCACGGAAGATAGCGGGAAAATGATACATTAATGAAGCTAGAGATTCAAATACATCGCAATTTTGTCCAGCATTTTTCACAAATTCTAGTATTAAGTCTTTGCCAAGGGCAATATCTTGATTTTCATAATCAATTCTCCGCCAATCTAAGTCAGCGTGTAACATTCCACGAATTAATTTACACTTATCACTTTTCTGTCGGTCAAAATTAGTATTAGCTAATTCGAGGGCAATATCTTGTACTGTTTGTGATAATTGATGCCAAAGTTGCCAGTATATTTCTATTTCTCCTTTTTTTTCAGCGACTACTGCAACATACAATAAAAGGGAATCAATAAAGCTTGGCATTTTTTCACACCCAATTCTCAACAAGTTAATATAGTCTTGAAAGTTGGAATCGTGCAAATGAAATAAATATTCTGCAAAACGCTTGCCAAAATCATAGGGCAACTCGTCGTCCATCTCATATCTATTATTATGTTGATGATCACGGTTATTTTTTTCTTGCTCATATTCAAAGAAAAGATTTAATATTCTAGACAAGAATAGAATATGGCTAGATTCTCTTGAGCCATCTGGAATCATTAAGCAAGGGCTTAAAAGATACCAAGAGCTATGAGATTGAAAAGTAATTGCTTCAATATTATTTGATAGCTTACCTTGAAGAAATTGTTTTGTAAATTTATTTTTTTTGGTTAATAATTTATTTAATTCATCGCTTATACTCTTGCCCTCGCTTTTTAAAATAGATAATCGTCTTTTTAAAGCCAAATTTTCTTGTTTATGTTCAAAATGGGCATACTCAATTGCTCCTATTAAACACTTTTGAGCAAATTCAGAATCTCTTTGCCATAAGTATTTTCTAATTCCTTCGGCAGCTTGATGTCTGACGTTCTGATTAACGTGAGTTAAGGCGATAATAATAACTTGCTTTAATCTTAATCTATCCTCATCTGTTGATATAAAATCAAATAAGAGAGGGAGAATAGATGCAGCTGATGCTGAACCATCGTAGTCTGTTTCATCCCATATTAAAATGTCATTTTCTGTATTAGCATTGGCTACAGCGGCTTTAACAATTATCTCAATACACCAGTTAAGATCAGATTCATTTAATTCTTGATGATAATCTCTAATGAAAATTGATGCAGAAGTGACAACTGCACCATATTTTATTATGGTAGAATCATTTGCTTGCCCAGATTTTAACTGTTCATCCCAATATTTTGCTTCAGACAATGCTTCTTGCCATGTTGAAAAGTAATTAGTTTTAAGGGGTTCATTTCTCATTTTATTATCTGACCATAATTTCAGGATACAGAAACGATTCATCTTTTGACTTCTTTCTAAAGCTTCTTGTTGAAAGTCTTTTAAATCTGGTTCTAAATCTGGAGATTCGACTATTATTTGATTATTTTCATAATCAGGAGTCAATTTCCAGTTGCGGCTATCAATTCTATGAAGAAAAAAACGCATGGTTTCATCTTTTGGTTCAGATTTATATAACTTATCAACAATTGCTAAGGCATCATTTCTCCATTCAGAAAGTTGAAGACTTATAATCAACATTTCTAAATTATTTTTTCGCCAAGGACGTAAAGCTGCAATACGCCTTTCTTCTGCATAAAATTTAGATAGTGTATCTATTGTAAAAGGATCATAATGCCAGTTAATTTCACTGCCTTCACGAACGGTTCTTCTTCTATCTAGATGATAAAGTTTAGCATTTTGTAATAAAGGCAATGCTGCTTTTCCTACTTTTTTAGGGAATCCTGTTGCTACGGAAGCTAATACTGCTGTTGGCATGACAGAGTTGCTATTTCTTAAAATATAATCGAATAACCGATCTATTTGTTGATATTCAAGGTTTTCTGCAAAGTCAATCAGCCAATTTTCAAGTGCCATTAAAGCTGATTGTAATAAGTTAGGAACTACAGAGAAACCACGATATGCAAGCCATAACCTTTCAGAACAGTATTGTTCTATTTTCGAGCCATCATTTAGTTCTATTTCTATTGTTTTAATGAGTGGCTGAGAATATCCGACTTTTAAATAACTCGATTTACTTAGAGAATCTAAATCTGAGTGAGCATATTTATTAGCAGAGATATTGAGCAAGTTAAGAATGAAATCTAGACTTTGTTGCCAATGAGAATGTAATAGATATTTGAAGGGGCCTTTAGCTCCACTAGCAGGTGAAAATTTATCCTCATAAAGCCCAAAACATTCGTCAACATCGATGCCTCTATAAGAAAATATACGATCTTCATCATCTTCATTATTTTCTTTTATAAACCATTTATCGTAAGCTAACCTAATTAGAAATTCAGGAGCATATTTAGAAAAGAAAGCTGTCTCAATTCCCAGAAAAGACATTTTACAAAAATTGTCAACATAGTAAAGCTTTCGGTTACTCTGTTCTTGTTGAGAAATAAACAAGTCAGTTTCTAAAAGCTTCAAAAACTCTTGACGAATGGCAGGAATTGTTTTAATAATAAGACTCAATATTTTTTTACGATTATTATCATTTCTATTTCCATAAACACTTTTAAAATTATCTAATAAATAAAGAGCAAGTAATCCTACTTCACGGGCTGATGGTGGTAATTCTTCGTTAATATTTAAGATGGATGACCACTCATCTAATACGGCTACTACATGAGATAATAAATCGGTTGATAAAAGTTTTATATTTTCATATAAAAATTTAGTCATTATCTCCCAAGCTTTTCCATGAGGCTGAAGATCTAAAATATCTAGTGATGCTGATTGATTATTCTCTTGAATTTTGTGAGGTATTTTACACGCAATACGAAGAATAAAGCAGAAACGTTTTAAGAGTTCTCCATTTTCTGTAAACAGCTGCTTTTTTAATTTTCTCAAAAACTTATCTGGATTATCTCCTTGAAGGACGGCGGAAATTGTCTCATCTTGCCAACATCGTTGAATATTTTTACTATTTAGAATATCATAGACAAAATCATCAATATTGTCGCCATCTTTTAATTTTTGATGAAGCCATAAACGAAAGGCTCGATTCATAGCAGGTTCATGACCAACATTCTTAAGAAACATTTGTATATTATCTAAATCTTCTTGATAAATTTCTTCGATATATTGTTCAATTGCCCAATCTTCTAAAATATCATGGGCGAGACTAACAAGATTTTTAGGATCACGACAAATTAAATTATCTTCTTCTAGTTTAGCTAAAGCTTCACTATCAAATTCATTTACCAGAATACCAGAAAGCATTTTTTTAGCTCGTTTAACGGCAATTTCTATAAATATTTTTCTTCGTTTTAAATGAATTCCATCTTTTCTTTCGTGTTCTTTGGCAATGACATTTTGCCAAACTGCAGCACGAAATTCTTTTTCTCCATCTTCGGGAGTAAATTCTTTTCCTGTTTCTAGCACTCTGTAGGCTAAGTCAGCATAAAATGGGCATTTGATTAAGTCTTTTAAGGTATGATTGTTAGACAAGGTTTTTAAAGATTGAATTTGCTCCGATAGTTGTTGTATCTCATCATCATTAAATCCTTTTATGTTTAAGGTTTCAAAATTAATTTTGTTAGGTTGAAGATAAGTAAAGATTATTTGATTATAAGCATAATTACGTCCAGTGGTAATAATCGTCCATCCTTGTTGTTTATTAATGAAATAAAGTAAATTAGTGAAGGCAGTTTTATTTTCCAATTCAAGAAGTTTTTCTAATGACTCTATGATTAAATATTTCTTGGGTATGATAGCAAAATTTTCTCCTAAATCTTGCAGTGAACTCTTTAATCCTATGGCAGAAAATACGCCATTAATATGAGATTGATCTAAGTCATTGGTGCGTAAACAAAAAGTAGGAATATCCTGTTTAATCTGGTTAGCAAATTCTTTAATGAGACTAGATTTGCCTGAACCACGCTCACCCGTAACGAACACAAAATTAGTCGTTTTAGTGAGGCTAATTAATTGATTTAATATATCAGGTCTTTTGATATGAATGCCATTAATGGTAGATTTTATTTCATTTTCTAAAATGTAATTCCCATGTTCCTCAAGTTTACGGATATCTGATTCTACATTGAAAGAATTAATTACTTGTTGTAAAACCTCTTGTAATTGTTCTGGATTAACGTCATTTAAGAAAATGCCAATATTAGCAATTCCCCCTGTTACTAGGGTTTGAAAAGCTTTTGTATCGCCTTGATTAATTTGAGTTAGACGAGAATCATTTTTTATCGCCTCAATCAATTGTGAATTAGTCTTAATTTTGGCTTCTACCAGTGCGATGAGTTCAGCGGAATCTGCTTGGGGATTATTTTGCAGAATTTCGGCTATAATTTGGCAAAGTTGGGTAATTAAGTCACTCATAAGTAATAAGTAGCTGGTTATAATTAAATTAAAAATGGATTTTAGGTTCGATCCCCCCTGCCCCCCTTGATAAGGGGGGTGCCGATAGGCGGGGAGATCTGAAAGTTTTTAATACCTATCTACTTAGGAGAAAATTAACTTCTTAGTTGGAATAGGCAAGAGGTGGTTAGATATGTATAATTAATTGTGTCTAGCTACATAAATCATCGGTCTTAATTTAGTTTTTAGGAGTTTGCGCTTGATTAATATGAATTTCTCCAATGTAAGCTGTTCCTCCTTCAACTTTTGTCTGCCAACCTTTGGCATTATCAGAATTATTTTGAACCATACTACTATTATCTTGAATTTTCCCCGCTTGGATAGTCTCAGCTAAAACTCGTAATTCCTCGGCAAAATCAAGATCTTCATCTAACACCACATCGAGATTTTTTGTAATCGTTTCAATCACCGTACTATCTCCATTTTCTACCTTAGCTAATGCCTCATCCACCTTAGCTGATTTTCCTGTTAATCGGGTTTTGATTTTTTCCCACAATATAGGGATTTTAGAAATTGCTTCAGTGGTAAAACGTTTAGCCAGTTCTCCGGTGCCAGACTTGATAAATGGCTGTACTGCTAAAGTGACGAATAAACTTGTGGTTAAGGGATCATTCATGATTCAGCCCTCATTTTAGCTTTCATAATTTTATTCTGCCTTATTTTTGTCGATCAGTCACAGTCCATGACACAATCACAGCAATCACAGTCAAGACGGCATGGGAGAGGAAATACCACTAATGATCCGTGTTATCGTAAAAATGGGGATAGATGGGGGGGTTGGTCTTGCAAAATCGGCAAATAGGGATAAAATCAAAACAAGTTAATTTTTTCCTTACCATATCATGTTAACCCCATCGGATAGTAAATTATCTAAGCAGCAGCAGATTCTCTCGGCTGTTTCCGAAGAGGAACAGCTTAAACAGCAACGGATTCAGGAAGTGCTATTGTTAATAGATAGTTTATTCCAAAGAGAGGAAACGACTTTTAGAATTATCATCGACTGTCTTTACGATGTGGGTTCGTTAAATTTAATTAATAAAAAGTTTCATCGTCGTTACTTAAATTTTATTATGAAAGCGATCGCTCGTTTTTCTAAGCCTATATTCAGAATTTATGCTCTCTATTGGGTGAAAAAAAATAGCCCGAAATTAATTACTAATTGGTTGGCTAGTAAGGTTAAATTCTAGATCGATCCCCCCTTAATCCCCCCTTGATAAGGGGGGTGCCGATCCCCCCTTAATCCCCCCTTGATAAGGGGGGTGCCGATCCCCCCTTAATCCCCCCTTGATAAGGGGGG